>JBBRHM010000030.1:0-29461 GCA_038222655.1 Chitinophagales bacterium
TCATCATGCTGAAATAAAATGCCTGTTCCAGCTGCTCAAGGAATATTTCTTTATCTACTTCCAATAGCACTGTATCCTTAGTATATATTTTTGATGCTGCTTCTCTCAATTCTTTACATTTTGAAAGGTCACGCATGGCCACCGCCATATCAATGGTGGGTATTGGTGATTCTAAATCCATGGCTATCTGCGAGGTCCATTTGCCGGTACCTTTGGCCATGGCTTCGTCCTTAATATCATCTAATAACAAATGATCTGCACCGTCCTCTTTATATTCAAATATATCTTTGGTGATATCCAGTAAAAAAGATTGTGTGCGACCTTCATTCCATTTTGTAAATAGCTTTTGTATTTCTTCGTTAGTTAACTGCAACCCATTTTTAAGTATGCCATAGGTCTCAGCAATCAATTGCATTAATCCGTACTCAATACCATTATGCACCATTTTAACGAAATGTCCGGCTGCACCCGGCCCGATATACGTTACACAGGGTGCACCATCAACTTTGGCAGCAATGGATTCCAAAACAGGTTGCATAGTATTATAGGCTTCTTTATCGCCACCCGGCATCATACTGGGGCCATAGCGGGCGCCTTCTTCTCCGCCTGAAATACCCATACCAAAAAAATGAAGCCCTTTGGTTTCCAGGTAAGCCACGCGGCGATCGGTGTCTGTAAAATGTGAGTTACCACCATCAATCAGTATATCTCCTTTTTCCAACAAGGGTAATAAGTCTTCTATTACACTATCTACAATTTTACCGGCAGGTACCAGCATCATAATTGCTTTCGGACTTTTGAGGCTTTGGGTAAACGCTATGATGTCACTGAAACCTTTGAGGTTATGGTGTTCGGATTCATTTTCAAGTAATACACTCTTTGTGGCATCTTTATCATAGCCGGCACCGTTAATACCATGATCGCCCATATTCAATAAAAGATTACGGCCCATGGTACCAAGACCTATCATTCCAAAGTCATATTTTTTTTGTAAATCATCCATAGGAAAACCTGTTTATAATTTTTACTTTTCAAGTGATTGAACTTTCTGCAATCTTCGTACATGTCGTTCTGCCCCTGTAAATGTTGCCTGTAAAAAAGCAACGGATAATTCCTGCGCTGCCATATATCCGGTAACGCGTCCTCCCAGGCAAAGCAGGTTCAGGTCATCATCTTCAACACCCTGGTGCGCAGAAAAATGATCATTGATAAGCGCAGCCCTTACCCCTGCTATTTTATTAGCTGCAATAGATGCCCCAACCCCACTCCCACATATGGCAATACCCCGATCTACTTTTTTTTCCGCTACCGATTTTGCGAGAGGTATAATATAATCAGGGTAATCATCTTCTGCATTTAATTCGAATGCACCGAAATCTTTTACCTCATATCCTAATGACAAGAGAAAACGATGTATGATCTCTTTTAATTCGTATCCACCATGATCTGCCGCAATGCCAATTTTCATATGGTAACCGGTTAGTATATCTATTAATTATGTAAAAGCCTTTTAGCTGTAGCCACAACATTCTCTACCGTAAATCCAAATTCTTTGTAAAGGTCTTCTGCTGGTGCAGATTCACCAAAACTATGCATGGCCAGAATAGCTCCTTCATCCGTTACATATTTATGCCATCCCAACGGTGAGGCTGCTTCTACTGCCAAGCGTTTTCTAATCGTTTTGGGAAATATTTTTTCTTTATACGCATCATCCTGTTTTTCAAATAATTCCCAGGAAGGCATACTTACCACCCGCACGGCTATTCCATCTTCTGTTAATTTTTTCTGTGCCTCCATAATTAATGCCACTTCCGAACCGGTAGCGATTAAAATTATTTCCGCTTGCGTTTCGGGGTCTGAAATGATATAAGCCCCTTTTTCCAATTGCGTTGCCTCGCCATATTTTTTCTGATCAATTACCGGTAATCCCTGTCTGGTTAGCACCAATATAACAGGTCCGTCTGTATGTTCCAGGGCAACCCGCCATGCCTGTGCAGTTTCATTGGCATCTGCGGGGCGTATCAATAAAATATTGGGAATGGATCTGAGAGAAATTAATTGTTCAACAGGTTGATGAGTGGTTCCGTCTTCTCCCAAGCCAATACTGTCGTGGGTATAAACAAGTATGGGCCTGATTTTCATGATAGCTGCCAGCCTGATAGGCGGACGCATATATTCTGAGAAGATCAAAAAAGTTGCCCCAAAAGGAATAATCCCTTTTGTGAGGGCCATCCCATTCAGCGCCGCACCCATGGCATGCTCACGAATACCAAAATGAAAATTACGACCGGAGCGGTTTTCTGAAGTAAACGAATCGTACTCTTTAAGATTTGTCTCTGTGGAAGGTGCGAGGTCCGCCGCACCGCCAATCAGGTTAGGAAACATTGCCGCAATAGCATTTAATACTTTACCGGATGCCTGGCGTGTGGCTATTTTTTTTTCTGACGGTTCGAATACAGGTAATTCCTTTTGCCAGTCTTGTGGTAATTGTCCTTTACTCGCTCTTTCATATTCTGTAGCTAATTCGGGATACTTTTCTTTATAGCTCGCAAAAAGTTCCTGCCATTTTTTTTCAAGGGTTGTCCCTTTCTCCCCTATAGCGCGATAATAAGCCAGCACTTCTTCGGGAACAACAAATGATTGCGCAGGATCAAATCCAAAAAATGATTTCACGAGTTTTACTTCCTCCGCTCCTAATGGCGATCCATGTGCACCGGCTGTGTCTACTTTATTAGGACTACCATAAGCAATTTGTGTGCGAACCTTAATTAGGGAAGGTCGCTGGGTTTCTGCCCTTGCATTTCTAACTGCATTAGCAATGGCAGCAATATCATTACCGTCTTCAACCACCTGTACATGCCAGTTATACGATTCAAAACGTTTAACTACATCTTCAGTAAAGGTAATATCGGTGTTGCCTTCAATAGAAATATGGTTATCATCATACAGGTAAATAATGTTGCCAAGTGCCAGGTGACCTGCCAATGAGGCCGCTTCAGATGTTACGCCTTCCATCATATCGCCATCGCTGCAGATAGCGTATATTTTATAATCAAATAATTCGAAGCCGGGCTTATTGTAACGTGCGGCAAGATGTTTTCTTGCGATAGCAAATCCGATTCCGTTGGCAAATCCCTGACCTAAAGGACCCGTGGTAACATCAATACCCGGAAGTAATCCATGCTCCGGATGCCCGGCGGTTTTACTGTGCAGCTGCCTGAAATTTTTTATATCATCCAGTGTTATATCATAGCCGGTAAGGTATAGAAAACTGTATTGCAACATACAGCCATGTCCGGCAGATAAAATAAACCGGTCACGGTTGGCCCATTCAGGATTTTTTGGATTGAAATGCATATAATGCGCCCAAAGCACATGGCCCATCGGCGCAGCACCCATGGGCATTCCCGGGTGACCGGAGTTTGCTTGCTGAACGGCATCAACAGATAGTACCCTTACCGTATTAATGCCGTATTCTTCGATAGATGGTGTAGCGGAATTCATTGTATTTTATTTTTTTTCAGGTACCCAGAGTCTTGCCCCGCCTTTGATACCATCAGCATTGGCAACGATTTTAATATTCTTGTCCAATGCGAAATTAATTTTAGATGCGTTGCCGCCACCGATGAACAATTTATCATAATTGAATACCGTTTTTAAAATCAGGATGACTTTATATATACGTTTATTCCAATTTTTTAAGCCTTGTTTTTTCAATGCTTTTTCACCTATATATTCATCGTAAGTTATTTTTTTATATACAGGATGATGCGCAAGCTCAAGATGAGGCAATAAATTTCCATCCATTAATAAAGCTGTTCCAAAGCCCGTTCCAAGGGTTATAACCATTTCAAAACCTTTTCTGTCTGCAACACCTAAGCCCTGCATATCTGCATCATTAACCACTTTTGTAGTTTTCTCCAATACTTCTGTCAATTTTCCGCTCAGGTTGAAATTATGCCAAGCATCTGTACCCAGGTTTGGAGCCGTGATGATAATGCCGTTTTTAACATAGCCGGGAAAACCTACGGCAACTTTATCGTAATGAGGAAATGATCTCACCAGTTTTTTTATGGCATTAATCACATGCAAGGGATCTGCAGGCTTTGGGGTAACTACTTTAGCGTAATCAATCTGCAGCTCACCCAGTTCGTTCAGTACGGTTCCTTTAATATGAGATCCGCCAATATCAATGGAAAGAATTTGTAATCCTGCTTTTTTAATTTTCATAAGGCCTGAGGAGTATGTAAGATGAGAGAGAATAATTAATTGTTAAGAAAATAATCATGCCAGAAGATGATTACATATCTCATGTCACAAGTTAACTGTTTTGTTATAAGGAGAGAAATGGAGAGTAGTCTTCAATTGTTCAAGACCAGATCACTCTTTGAAGTATGTACCCTTATCCGAAATTATTTAATTCGCTTTCTCTATTAAATTTAATGCGAATCCCTTACCACCTCACTTCCGGATTTTCCCTGTAAAAAATCGAGGTCGGCGCCTTTGTCGGCGCCCATAACGGTTCTTACATAGAGATTTACATAGCCCCTGTCTGCCGCAGGTTTGGGTGCTCGCCATTTAGCTCTTCTTTGAGTAAGTTCTTCATCGCTCACATCTAAGTGTAATTTTCTTTGGGCAACATCGAGTTCAATCATATCACCATTTTGTACAAGGGCAAGGTTACCGCCGATGGCTGATTCCGGTGATACATGCAGCACCGCTGCACCGTACGCTGTTCCACTCATACGTCCATCAGATATGCGGACCATATCATAAATTCCCTTCTGTAAGATTTTTTTAGGCAATGCCATATTGCCCACTTCCGGCATACCGGGATAACCAACCGGGCCACAGTATTTTAATACCATCACACAGGTTTCATCGATATCTAAATCAGGCAAATCAATTCTTGCATGATAATCTTCGATGCTTTCAAACACTACCGCCCTACCCCTGTGTTTCATCAGTGCAGGCGTTGCGGCAGATGGCTTAATAACGGCACCATTTAATGCCAGATTGCCTTTTACTACTACGCAACCTGCTTCTTTGATCAATGGTGTATCGTAGGTTGCAATTACTTCACGGTTATAACATTCGGTACTGCCTGTAATATTTTCATGGTGATTTTTTCCTGATACGGTGATTACATTCTTATGCAACTGTTCTTTCAATTCATTGAGGATAACCGGCAAGCCGCCCGCATAATAAAAATCTTCCATCAGGTATTTGCCCGATGGCATTAAGTTTAATAACAATGGAATTTTACTGCCCAGTGTATCAAAATCTTCCAATGACAAATCAACACCAATCCTTCCCGCAATAGCAGTAAGATGAATGATAAAATTGGAGGAACCACCAATGGCCGCATTTACTTTGATGGCATTTTCAAAAGCTTCTCTTGTGAGGATTTTATCAATAGTTAAATTTTCTTTTACCATTTCAACAATTCTTCTTCCACTTAATTGAGCCATCATTTTTTTTCTGGAATCGGCAGCGGGAATGGCTGATGCCCCCGATAAAGTAAGTCCGAGTGATTCTACCATACATGCCATGGTACTGGCCGTTCCCATCGTCATGCAATGACCGATGCTTCTGCTCATACAGCTTTCTGCGTATTCACATTCTTCCTGCGTCATCTTCCCAGTCTTCATGTCTTCATCAAACTTCCATACATGTGTGCCGGAGCCGATGGTTTGTCCTTTGTACCTTCCATTCAGCATAGGCCCACCGGGAACAACAATCGTTGGCAGCCCCACACTGGCTGCACCCATTACTGTGGAAGGGGTTGTTTTATCACAACCCGTTAACAGCACAACACCATCCATCGGATTGCCGCGGATAGATTCTTCCGCATCCATGCTAGCCAGGTTGCGGAACAGCATGGCAGTTGGTTTCAATAAAGTTTCCCCTAAACTCATGATGGGAAATTCCAGTGGAAATCCACCGGCTTCGAGCACACCTCTTTTTACCATCTCTGCATGGTCACGAAAATGTGCATTACAGGGAGTTAATTCACTAAAAGTGTTACAAATACCAATTACCGGCCTGCCATCAAACATATCATAGGGCATGCCCTGATTCTTCATCCAGCTGCGATAGATGATACCATCTTTATCCTTTCTTCCAAACCATTCCTGGCTGCGTAATTTCTTTTTCATTCTTTATGCAATTTAACGCCCAATCGAATAACAGGTTACAATAATCCGGATACAATTTTTAAAAAAACCTCTTGTAAAAGCAAAAGGCCTTTTAAAATCAAAACGAACAATTATCGTTTTTATTATTTATCCCTGCTTAAGCGCATAAGAAAATATACTGTAAAATCTTTTTGTTTTTCATACCATAACATTTTGATAGCCCTTTCAGATTATTTTATCGAGGTGAGTGTAAACTAATGATCAGTTTCTGGCATTAATCAGGTTTACGACTACTTTTACCATCATGTCCTTTTCATCGGGTTTGCTTTCAGCAATCATTAGTGTAAGCGCTACCAATGCATTATCAGCAATCCGTTTTTCACCATTTTCTTTATATAGTGTGGCATTTTTTTCTAAAAACCATACAAATAGGAATGCTGCTATCCGTTTATTTCCATCTGAGAAAGAATGATTTTTAGTAACGAAGTATAATAAATTCGCTGCTTTTTCTTCTACGCTGGGATAAAGTTCTTTTCTGCCAAAGGGTTGGTAAATGGCCGCGAGTGATCCCTGGAATGATTCGTCTTTTTCATTACCGAATAAGCTGCTACCACCGAATTTACTATGCAGTCTTTTGATCGCCTTGATTGCTTCGAGATAACTGATCTGAAATAATTCCTTGCTGGTGGTATCTTTGATTTCCAGTAACTGATGATCGTATTGGTCGAGTACCTCTAAAGCATAGGTATAATCGGTAATCACTTTTAATAATCCTAATGCTTCATCAGAATTTAGAGATTTTGTTTGCAGAACATTATCCAATAATTTCACTGTTTGTTTTAAGCTCGCAAACTGTTCAGCATGTTCCTTTAGTTTTTTATCATTAACGGCATAGCCTTTTAGTAAGTAGTCCTTTAATACTTTATTGGCCCAAATACGGAATTGTGTCCCCCGTTGGGATTTTACGCGGTACCCAACAGAAATAATCACGTCCAAAGAATAATACTCGATCTTTCTTTTGACTGATCTTTTACCCTCTTTTTGAACTGTCAAGGATTCCTTGACAGTTGAACTATTATCCAATTCCTGTTCTTTGTAAATATTTTTTATATGCAGACTAATATTCTGCTTAGTTTGTTGAAATAATTCCTGCATTTGGCTTTGTGTTAGCCAAAGGGTCTCATCTTCCAATTTGACATCAATGGATGTTTGCCCGTCCGGGGCCTGGTATATAACTATTTCACCTGTTTGCATAAGATTATCTTTAAAATTAATGAGTTTTTGTATGACACTACTATATTAAAGTGAGGTGATCACGGACTGTGATCACCTCAAAAAACTTACACTGCGACCGACAAGTGTTTCTTATTTAGTTTACCCTGTACCATTGACAACAATTCTTGCGTAAAGGGGGCATTTACCCTTCGCGTCTTTGCGTGAGCGCATAAGAAAATACACGGTAAAATCTTTTTTGTTTTCATGACATAACATTTTGATGGTTAGGGATCACTCACTATCCGGTCAGGCGAACCAAAAAATGAAGCAGAAAAACTTTACAAAACCTAAACCCTGGCGGGTCAACTTATAATCACATATATTTTGGTGAACAAAGATAGTGTCGGAGGATTGTTCACCATTTTGTTCACCATTTTCATGTGATTCAATGTGACAAATTGATATAGAAAACCATAAAAAAACCCGAAAACATCTCTGTTTTCGGGCTATTGTGGGCATTTGCTGCCATAAAGTCGGGATGACAAGATTTGAACTTGCGACCCCACGCCCCCCAGACGTGTGCGCTACCGGGCTGCGCTACATCCCGAAATAAGATAAAATACATGATCACTCCATTAGTTATCTTTCGTCTAACCGCAGGGCTGCAAATATAGGAGGGAAAAGAAAAAATCAGGTTATATTGCATAAAATTTTACTAACGCTGCATGAAGATACTTGTAAGGCAAGCTACCATTGCCGATCCAGATTCACCTTTCAACGGCCAGGTTACTGATATTTTGATAGATGGGGAACGAATCGTAAAAATCGCTTCTCTTATTTCTGAAAAAGCAGACGAGATTATTGAAGCTGCAGGATTAACCGTATCACCCGGCTGGGTGGATATCTTCTCCCATTTTTGCGATCCCGGTTTTGAATACAAAGAAACACTGGAAACCGGTGCAGCCGCAGCCGCAGCGGGAGGCTATACAAAGGTATTTGTATTACCCAATACCCAACCGGTGGTTGAAAACAAAACCCAGGTTGAGTATATCAGCCTTCAATCAAAAAATTTGGCTGTCTCTATTTATCCGCTGGGCGCCATCACCAAGGGAACAGAAGGTAAGGAACTGGCCGAAATGTATGATATGCGTAACAGCGGTGCCATAGCTTTCTCCGACGGAACCAACCCCATTCAATCGCCCGGTATTTTTTTAAAAGCACTTCAATATGTAAAAGCCTTCGACGGTGTGTTGATACAGGTACCGGTTGATAAAAGCATTGGCTCGGGCGGATTGATTAATGAAGGCATTATTTCCACAAGACTGGGACTGCCGGGAATTCCGGCACTGGCAGAAGAAGTGATGATTAAAAGAGATATTGAGCTGCTACGCTACACACAATCCAGGCTTCATATAACCGGTATCTCCACGCAAAACAGTATTCACCTTATAGCCGCTGCAAAAAAAGAAGGATTACAAATTAGCTGCAGTGTAACTCCTTACCATCTGTTTTTCTGTGATGAAGACATGCAGGATTATGACACCAACCTCAAAGTAAATCCACCACTTAGAAGCAGAGCCGATATGCTGGCGCTAAGAGAAGCGGTACTGGATGGGGTTGTTGATTGTATTGCTTCGCATCACTTACCCCAGGATTGGGATAACAAAACCTGCGAATTTGAATACGCAAAAAATGGTATGACAGGACTGGAAACATCTTTCGCTGTAATTAATCATTTGCTTCCTGAACTCTCCAATGACCGGCTGGTAAAATTATTTTCCCTGAATGCCCGTAATATTTTTAATTTAAAGGTTACTAATATCGAGGAAGGTGCTGATGCGGACATGACGTTGTTTAGTAAAAAAGACATTTCTTTTTTCACGAAACAGCAGTTACAAACAAAATCAGCCAATACCCCCTTTTTAGAAAGAGAATTAACCGGAAAGGTTTTAGGAATTATACATAAAGGTCAAATAGTTTTACATTAACCAAAACTTTCTACATTATGGAACAAAAAATTACACCGCCGTGGACCAAAGGCTTAATCATCAGCCTTATTTTAATTGTATTCAGCCTGGTGCTTTATTTCACAGGACAGGCACAAAACAAATCCTTAAGCTGGATACAGTTTGTCATTATCATCGGTTGTCTGATTGTGGCTTGTAGTAACTTCGCAAAACAGAAAGAGGGAAATGTAACTTTCGGAAACGTTTTTGCACATGGCTTTAAAACAACCGCTACTATTATTGTAATTATGGTACTGTATACTGTTATTTCATTTAAATTTTTATTTCCTGAAATGATGGATATGGTAATGAACCAGGCCCAGGCCGATATGGAGAAGAAAGGCAATATGTCTGAGGAACAAATCAGTAAAGGCATTGAACTTGGCAGGAAATTCTTTATTCCTTTTGCCATTGGTGGTATCATCCTGATGTTTGCTATTATTGGTGCCATTGGTTCATTGATTGGTGCTGGTGTTGCGAAAAAAAATCCTAACTATACTCCTTTAGATCAATAAGCCGCATGGATGTATCAATTATTGTACCGTTGATTAATGAGGAAGAATCATTGCCCGAATTGTGTAGCTGGATTGAATCCGTGGTTACGCAACATCATCTTTCATATGAAGTGATCCTTGTTGACGATGGCAGTACCGATGATAGCTGGGCTTTTATCGAAAAGAAAAGCCGGGAGAACGGTCATTTTAAAGGGATCAAATTTCAACGCAATTATGGCAAGTCTGCTGCATTGAACGAAGGCTTCAAAGCCGCACAGGGACAAGTGGTGATAACGATGGACGCTGATATGCAAGACTCTCCTGATGAAATACCCGAATTAAGAAGGATGATTGTGGAAGAGGGTTATGATATGGTGAGCGGATGGAAGAAAAAAAGATATGACAGCACCCTGAGCAAAAATATCCCTTCCAAATTGTTTAATGCAGTAGCAAGAGCCAGTTCGCGAATAGAGCTGAATGATTTTAACTGCGGACTAAAAGCGTACAAAAAAAAAGTAGTAAAAAGTATAGAGGTTTACGGAGAAATGCACCGCTACATTCCTATACTTGCCAAATGGAGTGGCTTTCGGAAGATTGGTGAGAAAGTAGTAGAACACCGTCCGCGCAAATATGGCGTTACAAAATTTGGCTGGCAGCGCTTTATTAATGGCTTTCTTGACCTGGCCACTATCATGTTCCTTGGCAAATTTGGTAAAAGACCTATGCAGTTCTTCGGATTGCTGGGAACTTTATTTTTTCTCATCGGACTTTTATCAAGCATGTACCTCATCATAGCCAAATTTTTAGCCACAGATTTTGCTCTTACCAACCGCCCAAGTTTCTACATCGCACTAACCACCATGATTATTGGTATGCAATTATTCCTTACCGGATTTATTGGCGAACTGATTGCGAGGAACGCCCCCGAAAGAAACAGTTATTTAATTGAAGAAAAATTGGGGCTTTGATTATTATTAAATACTTCATAGGACACAAGAGATGGGACGCTTGTTTTTAATACATCATACTTAATCGAAAATGGTTAAAACAAACAAGAGATCCCTTAAACAATGAAGCCATTACATCTTCTATGAAAAAAAAAGTGATCATCATCGGTCCCGCCTGGCCCCTACGGGGTGGGCTGGCATCATTTGATGAGCGCCTGGCAAGACAATTTACGGCTGAAGGGTACGATACAACTATCTATACTTTTTCTTTACAGTATCCGGGCTTTTTATTTCCCGGAACAACACAATATTCTACAGAACCCGCACCTGAGGGCATTCATATCAAAGTTTGTATCAATTCCATTAACCCATTAAACTGGCTAAAAATCGGGAATGAATTGCGTAAGCTACAACCCGATCTGGTTATTGTCCGTTACTGGCTTCCATTAATGGGTCCTTGTCTGGGAACCATTTTGCGAATGATTAAAAAAAATCATTTCAGTAAAATTATTTGTATTGCAGATAATGTTATCCCCCATGAATCCAGACCAGGTGATCAACCTTTTACAAAATATTTTGTGAAACCGGTTGATGCCTTTGTTACTATGAGTGAAAAAGTTCGAAAAGACCTGTCGCTATTTACTTCCAAATCTGTTCAACAGGTAGTACATCCACTGTATGATAATTTCGGTGAAATGGTTCCCAAACAGGAAGCGAGGCAAAGACTTTCTTTGCCGGTGAATGAAAAGATCATCCTGTTTTTTGGATTTATCAGAAAATACAAAGGGCTTGATCTGTTGCTGGAAGCGATGAATGATCTGCGGATCAGGGAAGCCGGAATTAAATTATTAGTGGCAGGTGAATATTACGAAGACCGGAAAGAGTATGATGCCATCATTACACGTTTCGATATTTCATCACAATTAATACTGAAAACGGATTTTATACCGGATAGTGAAGTGCGTTATTACCTGAGTGCTGCAGATTTTGTGATACAACCTTACCGCAATGCCACGCAAAGTGGTGTAACACCTCTCGCCTATCACTTCGAGAAACCTATGCTGGTAAACAATGTAGGCGGTTTACCCGACCTTGTCCCGGATGGTAAAGTGGGTATCATTACTGAACCCAATCCAACCGCTATTGCAAGCGGTATTCTTCGGCTGTATGAATTAGGTGAAAACTTTTTTTTACCCCATCTTCGCGAAGAGAAAAAAAAGTATAGTTGGAATAAGTTGTCTGAAGCTATACAACAGCTTGCAAAGTAGTAGTAAGTTTCTCGGGCTAACCTTTCTACATTATCCAATGCTATATTCTAAAATTCCATTTGATGATCTATCGCAGTAAAGCGCCTTTACGTATTGGTTTGGCCGGTGGAGGAACAGATGTAAGTCCTTACAGTGACGAATTTGGTGGCGCTATTTTAAATGCAACCCTTTCCTTACATGCCCATGCAGGTATTGAAACCCTGGAAGAGCAGAAAATCATCCTCACATCCATTGATCAAAAAGCAGAACAATCATTTGCACTTGCAAATCAGTTACCGGTTACAGGCGAGCTGGACCTTTTAAAAGGTGTGTATAATCGTATACAAAAAGATTATCCTTTTCAAACCCGGGGCCTCCGGCTAACTACCTATGTGGATGCGCCAGCAGGCAGTGGACTGGGAACCTCTTCCACCCTGGTAGTTGCGATACTGGGTGCTTTTGTTGAAATGCTCAAACTTCCTTTGGGTGATTATGATATTGCCCATTATGCCTACGAAATAGAACGCAACGACCTGCAACTCGCAGGAGGAAGGCAGGACCAGTATGCCGCTACTTTTGGTGGTTTTAATTTTATGGAATTCTATGCCCATGATAAAGTGATCGTAAACCCATTGCGCATCCGGCAAGATTACCTGAATGAGTTGGAGAATAACCTCGTACTCTATTTTACTTCCACCACACGCGAATCAGCGACCATAATTACTGAACAGCAAAAAAATGTAAAAGAAAAAAACAGCAAGAGTATAGATGCTATGCACCAGTTAAAAGAGCAGGCAAAAATGATGAAAGAAGCTTTGCTGGTAGGGAGACTTGACCAGATAGGCGAAATACTGGATTATGGATTCAGACAGAAAAAAAATATGGCAGCGAATATCTCCAATAGCAAACTGGAAGAAATTTATGAGGCAGCAAAAAAAGCAGGCGCCAGCGGGGGGAAAATCAGTGGTGCAGGCGGAGGTGGGTTCATGATATTTTATTGCCCGGGTAATACCCGTTATAAAGTAATCGAAACCTTGAATACCTTTGGCGGAATCGTACGCCCTTACCAGTTTACACAGCATGGCTTAACAAGCTGGACCATTCTATAAAAATAAGAAATAGAAATTAACATGAATCCAAAAATTGCAGCCAATATTGCTGCCTCAATCGAAGTAAAGCGCCAGTTACTGGCAGATGAAAAGTTTCTGCAGAAAATAGAAGCCGTTATTGATATCGTTACCAATTCTTTTCAGAGTGGCAACAAGGTTCTTTTCTGCGGCAATGGGGGAAGCGCTGCTGATGCACAACACCTGGCTGCCGAGTTTTCGGGTAGATTTTATAAAGACAGGAAGGCATTGCCTTCTGAAGCTTTGCATTGCAATAGCTCCTACCTTACTGCTGTTGCCAATGACTATAGTTATGATGTAATTTATTCGAGACTGGTAGAAGGTATTTGTGTAGAAGGCGATGTGTTGATTGGGCTCAGCACTTCCGGCAATTCAAAAAATATTTTGAACGCTTTTGCCGCTGCCAAAGAAAAAGGGGCTATTACCGTAGGTCTTACAGGCGACAGTGGCGGAAAAATGAAAGATGCCTGTGATCACCTTCTGAATGTTCCTTCATCCGATACGCCAAGGATACAGGAAAGTCATATTCTTATCGGCCATATCATTTGTGAACTGGTAGAAGCTAAAATATTCGGGTAATGGTTACGGAAGCCATTATTCTCGCCGGTGGATTCGGAACGCGCTTACGGGATGCAGTACCGGATCTTCCAAAATGTATGGCGCCGGTAAATACCAAACCTTTCCTTTCTTATGTAATTGCTCATCTCAGAAAACAGGGAATAAACAGATTTATTTTTTCTTTGGGCTATCGTTCAGAAGCCTTTACGGAGTATTTAGCGGAAACATTATCCCGGGAAAGTTTTCAGGTGGTAATTGAAAAAGAGCCCCTGGGCACAGGTGGCGCTATTAAACTCGCATGCAGCTATTCCAGCGAAAAAAATATAGTGGCACTGAATGGCGACAGTCTATTCGCCATTAACCTATCCAGCCAATCGGATTTTCATGTTTCACACAATGCACATTGCACGCTCGCATTGAAATACATGGAAAATTTTGACCGCTACGGTGCGGTTGTATTAAATTCAGATCATACCATCGCATCTTTTAAAGAAAAACAATTGTACGCTAAAGGTTTCATTAATGGAGGCGTTTATATATTGAACAGGCAAGCCTTTCTGGACAAAAATTTACCCGAAAAATTTTCATTCGAAACCGACTATCTTCAAAAATATTATACTTCCGGAAATATGTATGGCCTGGTACAGGACGCTTATTTTATTGATATTGGTATACCGGAAGACTATCAAAGGGCACAAACAGAATTAACAATTTGAGTATGCTGGATGTAAAAAAAATTGACAAAAGCTGGACACTATTTCTAGACCGTGATGGAGTGATTAACCATGATAAGGATAATGATTATATCCGTAACCGTGGCGAATTTCGTTTTTATGATGATACACTGGAAGCTTTATCTCTTTTGGCGGAAAAATTTGGCAGAATGGTAGTTGTAACCAATCAGAAAGGTGTTGGTAAAGGTTTGATGAGTTTGGATGCACTAAATGATATCCACGCATATATGTTGACGCATATTGAGCAGGCGAAAGGCAGGATTGATAAAATTTATTTTTGTACCGATCTTTCTGATGAGTCTCCTAACCGCAAACCCAATCCGGGTATGGCCCACCAGGCTCAGCATGATTTTCCGGAAATAGATATGAGTAGAAGTATCATCCTGGGCAACCGCATCAGCGATATGGGCTTTGGACGTAATGCCGGAATGTTTACAGTTTTCTTGGCTACCACGCATCCCGAAACAGCTTACCCTGATCCCTTGATAGATTTGCGTTTTAACAACTTGTTGGAATTTGCACAGGCCTTTTTATAACTAAGGAAACCTTAAATTTTGAGGTAGTGTTGCATACTGTCTTGCAGTAGAAGATATTTGTATATTGGTATTGAACCCTTTGCTATGAAACATTTTTATATCATCCTTCTCGCCTGCCTATGCACACTCTCCCTGCAGGCACAACGCCGGCAGCCACCTATTCAATTATTCACACAGCTGGAAGCCAACATG
Source organism: Chitinophagales bacterium (assembly GCA_038222655.1). GTDB lineage: Bacteria > Bacteroidota > Bacteroidia > Chitinophagales > Chitinophagaceae > Sediminibacterium. The sequence continues at coordinate 15,194 of JBBRHM010000030.1, forward strand.
CGCAATTATGCCAATGATATTGTTAATGCTACTGAAGTAGTGGATCGTTTTCGGGCAGATAGCTTTTTTACAAGGGCATTGGTGCAGGCTTTAAAAGTTCCCTATTCCTTTTCCTATCCATTTGATTCTTTAAAAACCATCTCGAGGTTATATGCGCCTGATAGTAGTTTCCGTATTATCACCTGGCAGATCATGAAAGATTTTAGTTATTACCGCCAAAAAGGAGCCATTCAGTTGCATACCAAAGATGGTTCCCTAAAGTTGATTCCATTGTATGATTATTCTGCTTTCACAGATAATCCCGTAGACTCTGTTCGTGATAATGAGCACTGGATTGGTGCGGTATATTATAATATTGTTCAGAAAACATTCAACAATAAAAATTATTACACATTGATAGGGTACGATGAAAATGATGCACGCAGTACCAAAAAATGGATGGAAGTAATCAGTTTTGATGAAAATAATAAACCCCGTTTTGGAGGTAGGTTTTTTAATTATCCCAATGAAGATACTAAGCCACCACAACCGGCTTATCGTTTTTGTCTCGAATTCAAGAAAAATGCCAATGGGAAAATGAATTATGATCCCGAACTTGATATGATCGCTTTTGCACACCTCACCAGCGAAGTTGGCGTGAATAAAGAAAAATATACGTTGATCCCTGAAGGTAGTTATGAGGGCTTTAAATGGAGTGGTGGAAAATGGAACTACGTGCCTATAGTGAAAGAAGTAGATCCACGATCCAATATTAATCCGGCACAGCCTGGTGCAGATCGCAGAGGAGATGTTCCCCTTAAAAAAGGAAAAGGGGGTGGATAATTTTAAGGGCTAGTCTAATTTTAAAACCGCCAGAAAAGCCTCCTGCGGTATCTCCACATTACCTATTTGCCTCATACGTTTTTTACCTTCTTTCTGTTTCTCCAGCAATTTTCGTTTACGGCTGATATCTCCTCCATAACATTTGGCAGTAACATCTTTGCGCATGGCACTGATATTTTCACGGGCTATTACTTTGGCACCGATAGCGGCCTGTATGGATATCTGGAACTGTTGTTTAGGAAGAAGTTCTTTTAATTTTTCACATAACCTGCGGCCAAAATCCTGGGCGCGGCTGCGGTGGATTAAGGCACTTAGGGCATCCACTTTTTCTGCATTCAACAGAATATCCATCTTAACAATATCTGCATCCCTGGCACCGATTGGGGTATAATCAAAAGATGCATAGCCCCGCGTGGAACTTTTTAATTTATCATAAAAATCAAATACAATTTCTGTTAGTGGCATTTCAAAAGACAACTCCACACGGGTAGGTGTAAGGTAACTTTGGTTAAGTAGTATGCCGCGTTTACCCAAACAAAGTGTCATAATATTTCCGATATAATCTGGCAAAGTAATGATCTGTGCCCTGATAAACGGTTCTTCGATTCTGTCAATCTTAACAGGATCAGGCATTTCAGCGGGATTATTTACGGTGATCTTTTCTCCCCGCGTGGTATAGGCATTAAAACTTACGTTGGGTACTGTGGTAATAACCGTCTGGTTAAATTCACGCTCGAGCCTTTCCTGGATGATCTCCATATGAAGTAATCCCAGAAATCCGCATCGAAAACCAAAACCCAGTGCCTGTGAGGTTTCCAATTCAAAAGTAAGTGATGCATCATTCAACTGTAATTTATCCATGCAATCACGCAGTTCTTCAAATTCATCCGTATTTACCGGGAAGATCCCTGCAAATACCATGGGTTTTACTTCTTCAAAACCATGGATCATTTCGCCCGGGTTATTGGCGAGTGTGATTGTATCTCCCACTTTAACTTCTTTCGCATTCTTAATTCCCGTAATTATATACCCTACATCTCCTGCCCTCACTTCATCCTTGGGTGTCATGGTTAGTTTTAATACGCCCACTTCATCAGCAAAATAATCCTGGCCAGATGCCACAAAACGGATCTTATCCCCTTTCTTCAACACACCATTGAGAATACGGTAATACACGATGATGCCTCGAAAGCTATTAAATACACTATCAAAGATCAAAGCCTGCAAAGGTGCATCTGTACTTCCTTTGGGTGCAGGAATGCGTTCAATGATAGCCAATAGTATCTCTTCAATACCGATACCCGTTTTACCACTGGCCAGCAGGATATCTTCTTGTTTACAACCGATCAGTTCAATGATCTGATCAGTCACTTCCGGTATCTTGGCCCCATCCATATCAATTTTATTGATAACAGGAATGATTTCAAGATTATTATCAATTGCCAGATATAAGTTACTGATAGTCTGAGCCTGAATGCCCTGCGAAGCATCCACTAATAATAATGCTCCTTCGCAGGCAGCCAGTGCCCGGCTAACTTCATAACTAAAATCTACGTGACCGGGGGTATCTATCAGGTTAAATACATAGTCGACCCCATTATAAGGATAATTAATCTGTATGGCATGACTCTTAATGGTAATCCCTTTCTCCCGTTCCAGATCCATATCATCCAGCACCTGGTTCATCATATCCCTTACACCAATGGTCTTGGTATGCTCCAGTAACCTGTCTGCCAATGTACTTTTACCATGATCAATGTGGGCGATGATGCAAAAATTCCTGATGTTCTTCATAAGCGGCAAAGATAAGCACGAAGTACTAAGTACGAAGTATGAAATACGAGGTACGAAATACAAATCTTCTTCTTTCATACCTGGTATGTACTATTTCGTACTTTTCTTTACTTTTAAACATGCTGTTAAAAAATCTGAATAGAAAAGCAGAAGTGAATAATGAAACCGGTCTGGGCACTAATACGGCGCTGAGCGGTGGGGGACGTTTTTTTAATAAAGACGGTGTTCCCAATATAGAAATGACGGGCTTGCCTTTCTGGCAGCGGTTAAACGTATATCATTCACTGTTGTCCATGTCTGCCTGGAAATTCATTGCAGTTATTGTTTTCTTTTTTGTACTGGTGAACCTTTTGTTTGCGGGTATTTACCTGTACATCGGGATTGACCATTTGAATGGGATGGTGGCCACTACTACATCGGAAAAATTTGGAGAAGCTTTTTTTTTCAGCGCCCAAACCTTTACCACCGTGGGTTATGGAAGAATTAACCCCATAGGTTTTACAGCAAGCCTTACCGCTTCCCTCGAAGCTTTAACAGGCCTTATGAGTTTTGCGTTGGTAACAGGTCTTTTATACGGACGCTTTGCGAGACCACGGGCATATATCCGCTACAGCAAAAATGCATTATTTGTTCCTTTCAGGGAAGGTGTAGCACTCATGTTCCGGATGGTACCCTATACCAAAAATTATTTACTTAATGTGGAAGTAAAACTAACCCTTGCCCTGAAACTGGAAGAAAACGGACAAATGAAAAACAAATTTTTCAATGTGCCATTAGATATTGCCAAAGCCACAACTATGACTGCCAACTGGACTTTGGTGCATATGGTAAATGAAGAAAGTCCCTTATTTGGTTTCAGTAAAGAAGATATGGCGACAGGAGAAGCGGAATTACTTGTATTTGTGCAGGGCTTTGATGAAAGCTTTTCCAATACAGTGGTATCAAGAGCTTCTTATGGTTACGATGAATTTGTATTTGGAGCAAAATTTGTTCCCATGTATCATCCCAATGCAAGTAATACGAGTACGATATTACATCTCGATAAACTGGATGAATATGTTGCTGCAGAATTGCCAATGAAATGGGGAGAGTAGTGAGTGAGCAGTGGTTAGTTGTGAGTAGGCAGTAGTGAATGGTGAAAATAAGGGAATCAGATACATTCTCACCACTGCCCACTCACTATTCACTACTCACTATTCATCCCTTCAACGCATTAATGATCGCTACAAATTCATCTGCTACCAATGAGGCGCCGCCAACGAGACCGCCGTCAACATCGGGCTGACCAAATATTTCAACCGCATTTGCTGCTTTCACACTTCCTCCATATAAAATAGAAATGGAATCGGCCGTGGCCTGGCCATATTTAGCGGCTACTTGTGAACGGATAAATGCATGCATTTCCTGTGCCTGCCCACTGCTGGCTGTTTTGCCGGTACCAATGGCCCAGATGGGCTCATAAGCAATTACCACTTTCTGCAACTGTTCGGAAGATAAATGGTATAAAGATTCTTCCAGCTGTTTGGCCACAAACGCATTCTGTGTATTTGTCTCTCGTATTTCCAACGCTTCACCGCAGCAAAAAATGGGGAGCATATTGTTTTCAAGACAGGTATTTAATTTCTCGGCAAGCAACTGATTACTTTCTTTAAAATATTCCCGGCGCTCTGAATGTCCCAACACCACATATTGAATACCCAGCGATGCTAACATTTCAACAGATACTTCGCCCGTATAAGCACCATTTTTTTTGTTTGAACAGTTTTGTGCGGCTATAAAAACATTTTGTTTACCCGTAATTTTTTGTTGTGCCATTGAGAGATAAGGAAAGGGAACAGCAAATACCGCCTGCTGTTGTGCCGACAATGTATGTGGCTTGCTGATAATGGCATCCAGTAGTTGTTCGCCCTGTTGCAGAGTAAGGTTCATTTTCCAGTTAGCCGCTGCTATTTGTTTTCTCATGTTACTTACGTTTATTGGCAGTAGTTGTGTTTTATGCCGTTCTTAAAATTTTTTCCATCTTTTTTCCTTTCGCTAATTCGTCAACTAACTTGTCCAAATACCTTGTTTGCTTGGTTACTGGGTTATCGATTTCTTCAATTCTGTAACCACAAATTACACCCGTTATCAATTGAGCATTTGGGTTCAATTTTGCTTTCTTAAAAAATGTTTCAAAAGTTGCTTTCTCTTCAATAAGTTCCTGCAATTTATTTTCATCAAATCCGGTCAACCATTTTATTACGCTGAGCAATTCTTCTTTTGTTCTGCCTTTACGTTCAACCTTTGAAAGGTAGTGAGGATAAACAGAGGCAAAAGTCAATCGGGCAATACGCTCATTATGTTCGGTTGTTATTTTCATATTAACACTTGAAGCTTTATAGCTGTCCGTTATACTTTGGGTCGAAATCCACCATCCACTCAATACCGAATTTGTCTCTAAACATTCCAAAATAGGAACCCCAAGGACTGTCGCCAATTGGTATTTCAATATTTCCACCGGCAGAAAGTCCGGTAAATATCTTATCGGCTTCCTCACGACTTTCTGCACTTATAGATATTTTAGACCTGTTTTCATTTTCATTTACCCGACCCATACTTTCTGAAACATCATTAGCCATTAAAATATTTTTGCCAATAGGTAAAGCAATGTGCATTATTTTATTTGCATCATTTTCTGCTATTGGATTTTCAGGGCTTGACATATCTTTGAAACGCATAACCATTGCGAATTCTCCACCAAATACTGATTTATAAAAATTGAATGCTTCTTCGGCATTTCCGTTGAAATTGATGTGAGGATTGATAAGTGCCATAGCAATATTTTTAAGTATTATTTATTCTTTGGGTTGTTCTTTTGGAAATTTTGAAATGTCCATATAAAAAATTTCCCAGGTGTGTCCATCAAAATCTTCTATAGTTCGCTGTTGCATAAACCCATAATCTTTCATTTCAGTTGGTTCTGTTCCACCTGCTTTTAGTCCATCAGTCATCATTTTATTCACTGCTTCTATATTGTCCATCGATAGTGAAAAGAGGCCCGCTAAATTAGTTTTGGTGTCGGCAATTGGTTTAGTTGCAAATGAAGAAAATTTTTCGTGTGTCAAAAGCATGACAAAAATACTTTCACTCCAAACCATACATTTTGCTGTTTCGTCAGAGAATTGCGGATTGTTAGAAAATCCTAATGCAGCATAAAATTCCATTGACTTTTTAAGGTCACTAACCGCTAAATTTATAAAAATTTGCTTGTTCATGTTTTATAAGATTAATGTTCTAAGTTTAATACATTTTTTGAATCGTTGGACAATCTGGGTACAATTACTACCAACATCCTGTTTTATGAGTGTTCAAAGATATATTGTAACACCAATGTTTCTGCTTCGGTTACTGACTGCCCTTTCAATTTTTTCCAGTTGGTAATATCCTGCACGGCTTTCTGAAATATGTATCGCGTATCATTCACACCCCAGCTAAAATTTTTGATAATGGTTGGCAATAAGCCCGCACCAAAAACATTACAGCTCACTCCTATCACAGATCCTGTATTGATGGAAGAATTAACAGCAGCCCTTGAATAATCGCCCATGATCAATCCGCATTTCTGTCCCACTCCGGTATATTCTTCGGCGCCCATATCCCATACTTTTATTTCGCCTGCTGTATTTTTTATATTACTGTTGGTACTGCCGGCGCCTAAATTACACCATTCACCTACTACCGAATCCCCCAGGTAACCATCATGCGCTTTATTGCTGAAACCCATCATCACTGTGTTCTTGATCTCACCGCCACCCATGCAATGAGGGCCCAAAGTTGTAGCGCCATATACACGGCTATTCATTTTTAATACGGCATTCTCTCCCAATACAAAAGGGCCGCGTATTACGGATCCTTCCATTATTTCTGCACTCCTGCCTATATAAATGGGCCCTGTGGAAGCATTGAGTGTACAAAAGCTAAGCTTAGCTCCCTCTTCAATAAAAATACTATGCTGATCCTGGGTATTAACGTTTGCAGGTATTGGCTGGCTTTTTCTTCCTTTCGTTACCATGTCAAAATCTTCCCGAATCATTGCATCGTTCCACTGCATCAGCTGCCAGGGATGTTCCAATCTTTGTACAGTTGCGATGTCAGATATATTTTCAAATAGTTCCAGCGATTTAAAGGGATTGAATTCAGTAAAGGGTATAGAGGTCCTTCCGGCAATCAATCCTTTTGCATCTGCAACACAACAACCCGTATCCAATGAGAAAATCCTGTCAAGCAATGCCGCATCTGTTATAACAGACGCATCAACCCATACATGTGTTCCATCAACCGGTTGCGGGTATAGTGGTTGCAGGTATTTTTCGGTATGTACAAAAACTTTTTGACCGGTTCTTATTTCCCATCTTTCTTTCATAGACAGTATACCAAAGCGAAGGACGGCCACTGCTCTGGTATAACTGAGCGGGAAAAGTCCTTTACGAAAACAATTATCAAATAAAATAATGGCCATCAACACAAACCTAAGTCACAATTAGTAATTACCAATAAAATGCATACCCCACACTCACTACTGCCCACTGCCCACTCACATCTCCGTCTCTCACGATTGACGAATCCCCACTCTTCCTTACCTTGCGTATTCAAATCGATATATATGAGTCTTGGTTACTTCTCCTACCCTATGCCTGTTAATGAAACGGTATTACAATATGCACCCGGCAGCGCCGAAAGAGCGTCTTTAAAAAAAACATTGGCCGAACTAAAGAAAAAGCCCATTGAAATACCAATGTATATCGGGGGTAAAGCGGTAAAAACAGGTAAAAAAATCGCTATTCATCCACCGCATGAGATTAGTCATACTTTAGGTTTCTTTCATGCAGGCGAAGAAAAACATGTAAAACAGGCCATTGATGCAGCTTTAAAAGCCAAAGATGCCTGGGCGGCCATGAGCTGGGAAAACCGGGCACATATATTTCTCAAAGCTGCCGACCTGATGGCAACCAAATACCGTTTTCACATAAATGGAACTACCATGCTGGGGCAGAGTAAAAATGCCTACCAGGCCGAGATAGACAGTGCCTGTGAGCTGATAGATTTTTTACGATTTAATGTACATTTTTTAAGTGAGATCTATAAACAACAACCGATTTCTTCACCCGGTATGCATAACCGTTTGGAATGGCGCTCACTGGAAGGATTTGTGCTGGCCATTACTCCCTTCAACTTTACAGCCATTGGCGGTAACCTGCCAACGTCTGCTGCTATGTGTGGCAACGTGGTGGTATGGAAACCTGCCAATACCCAAATTTATTCTGCACAAATGTTCATGCGTATTCTGAAAGAAGCGGGGTTACCTGATGGGGTTATCAACCTGATATATGTAGATGGGCCCACCATCGGCAAGGTTTGTTTCTCACACCGCGAATTTGCAGGTGTACATTTTACAGGTTCTACCGGTGTTTTCAATAATATGTGGAAAGTAATTGGTGAGAATGTGGCTACCTATCGTTCATACCCGAGGATTGTAGGCGAGACCGGCGGAAAAGATTTTGTAGTGGCCCATAAAAGTGCTGATGTGGATGCAGTGGTAACAGCACTTGCCCGTGGTGCGTTTGAGTTCCAGGGACAAAAATGTTCAGCCGCATCCCGTGCTTATATTCCTAGTAATATGGCGGAAGAAGTAAAAACAAAACTAGTAGCCGCCATCAAATCCATGAAAATGGGTACAGTAGAAGATTTCAGCAATTTTATGAATGCAGTGATTGATGAAAAGTCTTTCAACAGTATCACGAAATATATCGATAACGCGAAAAAAGATAAGAAAGCAAAAATATGGGTTGGTGGCAATTACAGTAAAACAAAAGGCTATTTCATTGAACCCACGGTTATAGAAGCAAAAGATCCCAAATACGTTACGATGTGTGAAGAAATCTTTGGACCTGTTTTAACGGTACATATATACAATGCAGAAAAATTTGAAGAAACTTTACAGTTAGTGGATAACACTTCATCCTATGCATTAACGGGTGCGATACTGGCACAGGACAGGGCCGCTGTGGAATTGGCCACAGAAAAACTGCGCCATGCAGCAGGAAATTTTTATATTAATGATAAACCCACTGGGGCGGTGGTTGGTCAGCAGCCCTTTGGTGGCGCAAGAGCTTCCGGTACCAATGACAAAGCCGGCAGCATGCTTAACCTGTACCGCTGGCTGAGTGCAAGAACCATTAAAGAAACCTATAATCCACCAGTAGATTATCGTTATGCATTTTTGAAGGAAGCGTAGATTGGTTGGGAGTTTGGAGTTAGAAGTCTTTAGTTTGGGGATACCAGGTAATGACTTCAGACTTCCAACTCCAAACTCCTTACTTTTCCCCTATATTTGCCCCTCTAAATTTTAGCTGAGTGCCAACTAAATTTTCAAAAGAAACTTACCTGTACTGGTACGAGCTGATGCAGCTTATACGCCAGTTTGAATTGAAGGCTGAAGAAATGTATAAAATGGCCGGAAAAATCCGCGGTTTCTTCCACGCTTACATTGGCCAGGAAGCCATTGCCGCAGGGTGTATGACAGCCACTGGTCCTGACGATCCCTTCATTACGGCCTACCGCGATCATGGCCTGGCCCTTTCAAAAGGGGTATCAGCCAACGCATGTATGGCTGAACTCTATGGAAAAGCAACGGGTTGTTCCAAAGGCAAAGGCGGTAGTATGCACTTTTTCAGCGTTGAACACAGATTCTTTGGCGGTCACGGTATAGTTGGCGCACAGATAGGCACCGGTGCCGGTCTTGCTTTTGCCGAAAAATATAAGGGCACAACTAATGTGGTTCTCTGTTATTTTGGAGACGGTGCCGCCCGTCAGGGTATCCTTCATGAAACCTTTAACCTGGCCATGCTCTGGAAGCTGCCCGTAATATTTATTTGTGAGAATAACAACTACGCAATGGGTACTTCTGTTGAACGTACCAGCAACGTGGTAGATATTTATAAACTTGCCGATGCCTATGATATGCCTGCTGATAAAGTGGATGGCATGACGGCGGAAGCGGTACATGAAAGTGTGGCCCGTGCTGTAAAAAGAGCACGTGAAGGTGATGGTCCTACACTGCTGGAATTAAAAACCTATCGGTATAAAGGTCATTCAATCTCTGATCCGCAGAAATACCGTTCCAAGGAAGAAGTGGATGAGTATAAAGACCAGGATCCGATCAGTAAAGTTCGTAACACCATCCTTCAAAATAGCTTTGCTTCTGAAGATGATCTAAAAGCCATAGATGACCGTATAGGCGCCGTGGTGGATGAAAGCGTAAAATTTGCAGAAGAGAGTCCATGGCCGGATGATGATGAAGTGCTGAAAGATGTATACATGGACCAGGCTTACCCTTTTGATGTAGATTAAAACAAATGACCGCTAAAAATTAAAACCCATTTCTTTAAAATAACCGTATGACTGAAACGCATGTAGAACAGAATGAGGCCCTCGCAAAAGTGCAGGGCTTTTGGGAGAAATTTCAAAAACCAATCTTAATAGTGGTGGCAGTAATCGTGATTGGCGGTGGTGGCTGGTATGCTTACCGGGAATATATTGTAAAGCCCAAAGAAGAAAAAGCCTCAGACATTATGTTTAAGGCGCAGCAGTATTTCAGTATAGACTCATCCAACCTTGTTTTAAATGGCGACGGGCAGAGCAAAGGCGTTTTATTTGTGATCAATAATTACGGTGGAACCAAAGCAGCTAACCTTGCCCATTATTATGCCGGCGTGAGTTACCTGAAAGTCGGCGATTTCAACAATGCTGTAAAACACCTGAAAGATTTTTCTACGGATGCAAAACAGGTTCAGTTAATGGCTTATGGATGCCTGGGGGATGCCTATTCAGAATTAAATAAAAAAGACGAAGCGATTGACAATTATAAAAAAGCAGCGTCGGCTTTTGATAAGGATGAAAATAATTCATCTGAATATTTATTCCGCGCCGCACTTTTATCAGAAACAACCGGTAAAACCAAAGAAGCTTTGGAACTGTACAAAGAACTGAAGGAAAAATTTCCTAAAACCGATAAAGGGGTTCAGGCTGATAAATATATCTATCGTTTAAACATAGAAAAGAATTAGTAACGTGTAACCATGGCTACAATAGGCAATACATCCGTAAATAAAGGCATCCCTGCAATAAAGGATGCCTTTGTTGTAATTGTGAAGACCGAATGGAATGCTCACATCATCAATAAATTGGAGAAAGGTGTAAAGAAAATACTGCGGGCACATGGAGTAGATTTTAAAACCCTAACTGTTCCCGGCGCTTTTGAAATTCCTTTCGCGGTAAAGACGCATTATGCTTACTGCAAAACAGTACCCGATGCCTATATAACATTAGGTACCATTATTCGTGGCGATACTCCTCATTTTGATTATGTATGCAAAGCCGTAACTGATGGCGTTCTGCAATTAAACCTTTCTCTCGATACACCTGTCATCTTTGGGGTACTTACAGTGGATACCGAAGAACAGGCAACAGATAGAACCGGTGGAAAACATGGCAACAAAGGAGAAGAGGCTGCCGTTACAGCCATTAAAATGATAGCTTTAAACAGAAAATTGACATAATTATTCTCTATCGGCAAAATATGCAAGTACAATTATTCATTCCCTGCTTTGTAGACCAGCTCTACCCTTCTGTAGCTTTCAATATGGTAAAAGTATTAGAGAAAGCGGGCTGCACGGTCTCCTATAATACCAACCAAACCTGTTGCGGTCAGCCCGCATTCAATGCCGGCTTCTGGGGCGAGGCAAAAGATGTATGCAGTAAATTTCTCAAAGATTTTGCAGGCGCTGAATATATTGTGGCACCTAGCGCCAGTTGTGTAGGGTTTGTAAGAAACTATTATGCAAAAGTTTTTGAGAACAGTGCTGATAATAAGTCATTTAAAAAAACAGCCGAGAGAATTTATGAATTTTCAGAGTTCCTGGTCAAAGTTTTAAAAGTGGAAGACCTGGGCGCTACCCTTAACGGTAAAGCCACCTACCACGACAGTTGTGCCGCCCTTAGGGAATGCAGAATAAAACAGGAGCCGCGCACACTCTTAAGCAAAGTGAAAGGACTAGAAATGATAGAAATGAATGATGTGGAAACCTGCTGCGGTTTTGGAGGAACTTTTGCTGTAAAGTTTGAAGCAATCAGTATCGCCATGGGCGACCAGAAATTAACCCATGCTTCAGCCACAGGTGCAGACTATATCATCAGTACGGATATGAGTTGCCTGATGCATATTGATGGTTGCAATAAACACAAACAATCAGGATTAACCACTTTGCATTTAGCCGATGTGCTGGCGAGTGGGTGGTAAATTATTTTAAATGTTGAATGAAATATTCATCTGGAATTCAATAGTCAAAATTTAAAATAACAAAATGAATTACTGGTTAATCAAATCCGAACCCGCTAAATACAGTTGGGAACAGTTTGAAAAAGACGGTCAGACATTCTGGGATGGTGTGCGTAATTATGCTGCACGCAATAATCTGCGCACCATGAAGAAAGGTGATCTCGCATTCTGGTACCATAGCAATGAGGGTATGGAAATAGTAGCGATTGCGAAAGTAGTGAAAGAAGCTTACCAGGATCCCACTACACCAGATCCTGCCTGGGTAGTAGTTGAGTTTAAGCCATATAAAAAACTAAAAAAGCCTGTTACCCTTATACAGATGAAAGCGGATAAACGCTTAGCCAATATGGATCTTGTAAGATTGGGTCGCTTATCTGTTGGTGCTGTGAGAGAGGAGGAATGGAACATTGTAATGGAAATGGCAAAATAATTTTTCTCCACGCCAGTATCCTGTCTATCATTTCTTTGCTCAGAAAATCCTCAGTATTTTTAATACATGAACAGGAAAAAACTCGTGGTACTTACGGGTGCCGGTATCAGCGCAGAAAGCGGCCTCAGAACTTTTCGCGACAGTGATGGTTTATGGGAAGGATATGATATTTACGAAGTAGCCTCCCCACGCGGCTGGAAAAAAGATCCGAAACTGGTTCTCGATTTTTATAATATGCGAAGGAAAGATGTGGCCAACGCAAATCCTAATGCAGCACACTTCGGTCTGGCCGCATTAGAAAAACATTTTGACGTATCTATCATTACCCAAAATATTGATGACCTGCATGAAAGAGCCGGTAGTACCCATGTTTTACACCTCCATGGAGAAATATTTAAAATGCGGAGTGTAAAAGACGAATCCAATATTTATGCTATCAAAGACGAAATTAATTTGGGAGATGTAGCGCCCGACGGCGGCCAACTCCGGCCACATATCGTTTGGTTTGAAGAACCGGTTCCCTTGATAGAAACAGCCGCTGATATTACTTCTATGGCAGATATATTTGTTGTAATTGGCACTTCGCTTGTAGTATATCCTGCAGCAGGACTCTTAAATTATGCACCACCTGACATACCCAAGTTTATCCTCGATAAAAATATTCCTTACACACAATCCATCTCACATCTTACGGCTATTGAAGCTAGCGCTTCGGAGGGAATAAAAATATTACAGCATAGGTTGGAACAGTTCATATAAAAATAGGCCGCAGATTATTTAAAAAAAATATACGCAATAATAATCGCCGCAATCACCCCAATCAGGTCAGCCAGCATACCTGCCCATATTGCATAGCGAACTTTTTTAATGCCAACACTGCCAAAATACAAAGCCACAATATAAAAAGTTGTATCTGCACTTCCCTGGAAAGTGGATGCAAGTTGGCCGATAAAAGAATCCGCGCCATGTGCCTTGAATACATCCAGCATTAACCCCCTCGAGCCCCCACCGCTAAATGGCCGCATGATGGCTACCGGCAGAGCCGGTACAAATTCACCGTTCATTCCCAGCGAAGTAATACACCACGTAATTCCATTGATGATCGCATCCAACGCCCCACTCTCGCGGAACACACGAATGGCCACCAGTAAACCAACGAGGTAAGGAATTACTTTGATAATTACATCCCATCCCTGCTTCGCCCCTTCAATAAACGCATCAAAGACATCTATTTTTTTTACAAACCCGCCAATGATAAACGAACAGATAATAAAAAACAGGATCACATTACCCAACACATTACTGAATGTTTCCTTAGTAAATAAACTGGGCGTCGCTACGCTTTTCTGGGAAGGCAACCCATTAATAAAATACGCAAATAATAATATCCCAACGATAATGGTTCCCAGCCAGGTAATGAGTACCGCATCAAAATGTAGGCGCTGGTAAATACCTGTAATAATAATACTGGCAATGGTGGCAATCGTAGTGGCAATCATTAGTGGAACAAAAACACTGGTGGGATTAGTACTGCCTGCACCTGCACGGTAAGCAATGATAGAAAGGGGAATCAGTGTAAGTCCGCTTGTATGCAGCACCAGGAACATGATCTGCGAATTGCTGGCGGTATCTTTGGAAGGATTAAGCTCCTGCAGGCTGCTCATAGCTTTTAACCCAAAAGGCGTGGCGGCATTATCCAATCCCAGCATATTAGCGCTGAAGTTCATAACCATCTGTCCCATCGCCGGATGATTATCCGGCACTTCAGGAAAAAGCCTTTTCATAAAAGGATTGAGCAGTCTGGCTAAAAAATTTATGGCGCCTGCTTTCTCTCCAATATTCATCA
>JBBRHM010000031.1:0-29185 GCA_038222655.1 Chitinophagales bacterium
CATCGTTACTGAACCTCTTCGAAAAAGTTATTGCGTTTATCCCTTTAAACATAGCTAAGTAATTTAGAAGCAAATTACTAACTTATTTAGTATAAACAAAGCCTTATATTTGATTTACGAACATTCTACCTAATCCTATAATTTTAAAATGCAACTACGGTTAGGTGGGGTTAACATTTTCACATTTTAAATTAACTTGTGTTTCTCATTAGAAATAATATTCTGCAATGTCCATTCCAGCTTTTTTTCAAACGGATGCTGGCGAACCTTACAATCCGGTTTAATGCAGATAGGGCATCCGGTAGGGAGACAACCATCCGTGTGTACAAAAAATTCTACTGCCTCTCCAAAATGATTTTTGATCAGTAATGATAGAGCGTCTATTTCCAGGTGTGCCTCATGCATGTTCAGGTACCAGGGAACGGTAAGATGACAATCAATATGCAGAAGACTTCCGTATTTGATTACCCTCAGATTATGCAGATCCACCCAGTTTCCACGCCGGTTGTCATTCAGCACTTTCACAAATTGGTTTAACAGTTTTATATCCGCTTCATCCATAATGCCAGCCAATGAAGCACGGAGAATTTTATAACCATTATATATAACCAGTATGCTCATACCCAAAGCAATTACCTTATCAAGCCAGTATAATTTCGTGAACAGCATAATTACCAGTCCGATAATAATCCCTAAAGTAGAATAGGTATCTATCTGTAAATGCCTGCCGCTGGCCCTTAGTGCGAGGGAAGAATTTTTTTTGCCTACTTTCAAACAGATGGCCCCGGCAATAAAATTTACTATGGCTGTTAGGCCCACCAGTAATAATCCGGTATCCAATTTCTGTATGGGGTTGCCCTCTACAAAATTCAGGACGGTTTCATAAATAATCATGATGCCCGCAGCCACAATCAGTCCGCCTTCTGCGGCAGCAGATACAAACTCTGCTTTTCCATGCCCATAGGGATGATTGATATCACGGGGTTTGGCTGCTACATACAAACTGAATAAACCGATAAAACCAGCGATCACATTTACCACACTTTCCAATGCATCTGTAAGAATGGCTAATGAATGGGTGAATTGATAGGCAATAATTTTTGTTACAAACAGCACCACACTCAGTATGCTGATCCAAAGTTGAAGACGGAAATTTTGTTGGGATGATTGCAGGAAAAATAATTTGCGTAAAAGTATTGTTTTAATTACTAATGGTGCAGGCCTCACCGGGTTGCATTATTTAAGAACCCGTTTGGTAACACCCTCCTCTGTAATCACTACCGGTTTGATAAAACCTTTATCAGTAAAGTACATATGCTCGATGCAGGTTACACGGGAGTTGCCATCCGTTTCTCCCAGCGGGCGGCGATGGTAAACAATATACCATTCATCTTTTTTAGGAATATGGATCACAGAATGATGCCCCGCACCCGTAGCAATCGCAGGATTCTGTTGCAGTATTTTATCTATCCTTTCAAAAGGACCAAAAGGAGAATCTGCCATGGCATAGGCCACACTATAGTCAGGCCCCGTCCAGCCGCCTTCCGACCACATAAAATAATATTTTCCATTCCTTATAAACATAAAAGCACCTTCTACATATCCTTTGGGTGTGATCTCTTTAAAAATGCTGCCATCCGCAAAAGGAATAAAACCGTTGAAATCTGTATTTAATTTACCAATATTACAATGCCTCCATCCTCCATAAATAAGGTAGTATTGGCCATCTGCATCTTTAAATACAAACTGGTCGATGGGTTGTGCGCCATTATAAAATTTATCAACCAGCGGTTTACCCAGATGGTCCGTAAAAGGGCCGGCAGGATTATTGGCTACGGCCACGCCGATACCACCTTTTTGCAGATCATTCTGAATATCGTTAGCACCAAAAAAAAGGTAGTATTTGCCCTGCTTCTCAATAATGGAGGGAGCCCACAGGGCTCTTTTGGCCCATTTAATAACAAATGTATCCAGTATGCGTTCGTGTTTGGCCCAGTTTACGAGATCGTTGGAAGAAAAGGCATCAAAAAAAACCTGTTTAGCATACGGTGCCGAAAATGTAGGGTAAATCCAGTATTGATTTTGAAAGATGGTGCCTTCCGGATCTGCATACCAGCCGGGAAAAACGGGATTATTTTTCTTTGTTACTATTTTATTTTTCTGCGCATGCAACCCTGTATTGAATGTCAGCAGAAATAATAAGAGTTGGATTTTGAACCCATTCAAAGTGTAAATTTTTTTATTAGCATAAATGTTTAGAGAAAAAATAAGTAGCCAGGAACAAAATTATTCAATCAGGAATTTTATATTAATGCTATTGCATAATTAATCGTACAATGTTTTGCGAGCATGGCTGATACACCGCAATATTTATCATGTGATAAGGCAACAGCTCTTTTTACTTTATCAATATCATCCGCCGAAGCATCTAAACGGTAGAGCATATTTATAAACTTAAAAACTTTTGGATGATCTTCCGTCTGTTCTCCTTGGGCCTCTATTTCAAGTGTCGTAAAAGCCACTTTCATTTTTTGAAGTATTTCTACCACATCCATACCACTGCAGCCGCTTAAAGATGCGAGTAACATTTTTTTAGGATTCATACCACTGCCCAGCCCACCGCCTTCAACGGATGTATCTATTCTTACGGTGTGCCCGCTATCGGCCGTTGCATCAAAGGCGAGTGCCTGCACCCATTTGGTGATTGTTTTCATTGCTGATGATATTAAGTAAAAAAGCAAAAGTCAAAAGTCAGCATATAATTAATTTTGACTTTTGACTTTTTAATTTTGATGAATCCTACGCCATGTCAAACCGCTTCTGTACAAGGTCCCAGTTTACCACGTTCCACCAGTTAGCAATATAATCAGGGCGTTTATTCTGGTATTTTAAATAATAGGCATGTTCCCATACATCTAATCCCAGTAAAGGTGTTCCTTTCAATTCACTTATATCCATTAAAGGATTATCCTGGTTGGGTGTAGAACCCACTATTAATTTTTTATCGCTATTCAGTACCAGCCATGCCCATCCGCTGCCGAAACGATTTTTTCCTGCATCCGAGAATTGTGTTTTAAATGCATCAAATGAACCAAAACTCTGATCAATGGACGCGGCTAATTTTCCGGAAGGTTTTGTGGCAACACCCGGCTTCATGCATTGCCAGAAAAGTTCGTGGTTATAATGCCCTCCCCCATTGTTGCGCATTTTAGGCGAATACTTTGAGATACTGTGCAGCAGGTCCTCCAGTTTCATGCTGGTTGGATTTACCTTTTCTGCAGCACAGGCATCTATGAGATTTTTGGCATAGGCGGCCGCATGTTTGCTATAATGTATTTCCATGGTCATGGCATCAATCACCGGTTCGAGTGCCTTGTAATCGTATGGCAGGGGTTGTTGAATAAAGGGAGTGGGTGTAAGATCATTTACAGGGGCTGTCCATGAAGGTAATATGGCAACAGCAATACCTGCTGCACCGGTAGTTTTAATAAAGTTGCGGCGGCCGCGATTATGATTAGTCATACAATATTGGGTTTAAGGTGATTTTTTTGTCTGCTTAAAATTAGCCAAAAAAATTCGCAACTTTTTGAAAGACCGGTAATAGAATTCCTGGTTAAATAATTGGGAGTCGCGCATGGCTTTATAAGTAAGAAAAATGCCGATGGGAATAAGTAGGAAGGTAGACATCCACATACCCAGCAGCGGACTTGTTTGTTCTGATTTTGAAAACTTCTCACCAAACGTATTAAAGAGGTGAAAGATTACGAAAAAGATGATAGCAAACACCAATGGCGTACCCAATCCTCCTTTGCGTATGATAGAACCCAGCGGTGCACCAATCAGGAACAGAACCAGGCAGGCAGCGGAAAGCGTAAGTTTTCTGTGCCACTCAATCTCGTGCAGTAACAGGGATTTATATTTTTCCCTGTAATCATTGGCTAAAACGCCCATATTACCTTTAATACTGTTTAACTGGCTTACACCCGCATCCATAATCCGCTGTTTAAGCGAATCAGGTATCAGCTCATTAAACTGTTTTGCTTTTTTAATGGATGCAGCGTCAACCGCTGTCCATCCGGTATCCGTATATTTTGTAAACTTCAGGTAAGGATTTACTTCCCGCTCAGATCTTTTTAGGTAAAAGCTGTCAACATTATGCAGTGAGTCAATGGCATTATTCAGTTGACGCATACTCAGCATTTTTGGATCATAAAAAGCACTGTCGCCCGATTTGTTCATCTGGAAACTTTTCAGGTCAAATACTTTTTTATATTGTTTAAAACCCATGCGGGTAAATTGTGTGTTGGTAGTACTGCGTGCACCTTTTTCTTCATACCGCCAGCCGTTTTGTAAAATAAACTCGAGAAAATGTTTATCCTTCGTTACCCGCATGATACCGCTTTCTGCCATCAGCATATTATCCTGCAGGCCATTTCTTTTTTCAAAGATCACTACGTTGTGAATAACGCTGTCGTTCTTTTCTTTCCTGCCCAGTTTAATTACATACCCGTCAATCTTATCATAAAAAACGCCTTCCTTAATATCAATGGCAGGTTTGGATACGATGATATCATATTTTAAGGCCGATAATTTTAATTGGGTTACCGGTATAATATTATTGGCGAATAAAAAAGCCAGCCCGCTAATTAAAATGCTGATGATAAGTAAGGGCCGCATAAAACGTAAAAGCGGAATACCGGCAGCTTTTATGGCTACCAGTTCAAAAGATTCACCCAGGTTGCCAAATGTCATGATGGAAGAAAATAGTAGGGCCAGTGGTAAAGCTGTAGGCACCCAGAACAAAGTAACCAGTCCTACTAATTTTAAAATGGTGAACAGGTCAAGCCCTTTGCCCACCAGATCATCAATATACAACCAGAAGAACTGCATGGTCAATACAAATACTGAAATAGCAAATGCAGCGAGGAAGGGGCCTATAAACGAACGGATGATGAGTATATCAAGTTTTTTTATCACTTTGTCCTTTCTTAATATTGTCTGATGAGCCAAACAAAAGTAATGCTTTCACCAAAGGAACTTGAGCTGGTAAATAATGCAGACTGGATTTTAACAAAGAACCTTATTATTCATAAAGTGTATCAGCTGTTTGGACAGTTGAGTGAACGCTATCTTGCAGCTATACAACAAAATGTATTGCTTTCTAAGGATGATCTGGGTATCCGCACACCCAAAATATCAAAAGGTGAACAATACGAAGGACTGCCCTGGGTAATGCTCGATTACCCTCGCAATTTTACAGCGGATGATGCATTCGGTATCCGCAGTTTTTTCTGGTGGGGTAATTGCTGCAGTATTACCTTGCAGCTGGCAGGCAGGTTCCAGCAAAAATATGCGCCCGTGCTGGAGAAATATTTTGCGGATCCCGTAAAAAGTAAAGAATGGTTTATCAGTACGGGAACTGATCCCTGGCAACATCATTTCCGAAACGAAAATTATGAACCCGTTAATGAAAGCAGGAAAGGTAATATGTCTGCATTGCCGTTTATTAAACTGGCAAAAAAAATACCACTGGATGACTGGAGTTCCATTGACATTTTTTTTGAAAAAAATTATACAGAGATATTACAAATACTAACCGGGGGCTAAGCGCCGCCTATACGGTGAAAGAGATCTTTTATCTGGTATTGCCAAAGCTGGCTCTGGTCTTTGATTTCATTCTTTTCAGCAAAATCTTTTATCACGAGAATTGTCTGGTTCGAAATCTCAGTTTTTTCAATTTTGAATTCAAAGTATTCATTTTTCTCGCTGTGTTGCCAGTGGTAGCGTACAAACTTATCTTCTTCCTTGTCTAACACTTCTGCTTTATCAGGTTTTTCACCGTTCCAGGAAAAACTGTACACATTTTCCCATTCATCAACCCTATCTGCAAACCATTCCTGCAAACCCGCAGGGGTGGCTAAAAATTCAAATAAAATTGAGGGTGAACATCTGACCGGGAATTCCAACGTAAATAGTTGCTTCTTACTCATTACAATCTCTTTTATCTACAATCATCGTAGGCCTGCAATAATATCAAATTATCCATGGCTTCCAAATGTTTTTTTAGTTAGGCATTCACATTCCTTCCGGCAAACGGAAAATAAGCTAGCCAAATAAGCCTAAAATACTGTTTTTCAACAAGTTGCAGTAAATATTTTTTTTGCTGTCATCTAAAAAAAACTTATATTAGTGTACGACTGATTGTGTGACGCAGTATTTATCCCCCAAGATAAACATAGGTTTTACCAAACTAATATACATACAACCAAAACCTGCCAGCTATGAGTATGCGTCAACTCAAGATTACGAAGTCTATCACCAATCGTGAATCGCAAAGTCTTGAAAAATATCTCCAGGAAATAGGAAAAGTTGATTTGATTTCTCCCGAGGAGGAAGTATCACTAGCCATGCGCATACGCCAGGGAGATCAGTTGGCTCTCGACAGGCTAATTAAATCCAATCTTCGTTTTGTGGTTTCAGTTGCCAAGCAATACCAGAACCAGGGACTTACGTTACCCGATCTTATCAATGAAGGAAATCTCGGCTTAATCAAAGCTGCGCTGCGTTTTGATGAAACACGCGGTTTCAAATTTATTTCCTATGCAGTATGGTGGATACGCCAGAGCATTTTACAATCGTTGGCAGAACAGAGTCGTATTGTGCGTTTGCCGTTAAATAAGGTAGGGCTTACCAACCGCATCAGTAAAGCCTACCAACAGTTAGAACAGGAATTTGAAAGAGAACCCACGGCACAGGAGTTGGCCGATTTGCTGGATATCAGTATTGAAGAGGTAACGACTACTATGAGTGTGGGTTTCAGACATGTAAGTATGGATACGCCTCTATCTGATGGAGAAGATGGAACGCTGATGGATCTGATGGAAAATCCAAATGCAGAAAGAACAGATGAAAAACTGGTGCACCATGAATCTTTACGGTTGGAAATAGACCGAAGCCTGCGCACCTTAACAGAAAGACAGAAAGAAGTGGTGTGTTATTTTTTTGGAATAGGGGTGGATCATCCACTAAGTCTGGAAGATATAGGTGAAAGGTTTCACCTAACAAGAGAAAGAGTGCGGCAGATCAAAGACAAAGCCATCACCAAATTAAAAAGCACCAATCGTTGTAAACAACTCCGCTTCTATTTAGGATAAATCATGCTAACCCCGGCCTTCAGGCTGGGGCCTTTACACGACTATATCAAACGGCTTCAGCCCCGAACTGATCCTGCCCACTACCCGATTAGATAGCCTTCACTGCAAAAGCCGCATTCAATCCCCCGCCTCGAAACTGGGGTACTTGATCTGATAAGATGTTTTTTTTAATATCATTGACAGGGATGTGAGGTGTACAATTTATATTTGCCATCCGTAAAGTGAATATAGCTTCGGTTATAGTCACTTTTTTATTGTGTATGATTGAAACCAGCGAACTATGTTTAATTCATTAAGTGAGAAGCTCGAATCGGCCTTTAAGAATTTAAAAGGAGAGGCACGCATTAACGATCTCAATATTGCCAATACCGTAAAAGATATACGTCGCGCATTAATTGATGCGGATGTAAACTTTAAGATCGCCAAAGAATTTACCGATAGGGTAAGAGACAAAGCCACTGGCGAAAAAGTAATCAATGCCATAAGCCCCGGGCAGTTGATGGTAAAGATTGTACAGGATGAACTTACAGAACTGATGGGTGGCACAGAGGCCCAGTTCAATATCAGTGGTAATCCAACGGTGATACTGATTGCAGGTTTACAGGGTAGTGGTAAAACAACTTTTACCGGAAAACTGGCTCATTACTTAAAAACAAAAAAAGGGAAATCAGTATTACTGGTGGCGGCAGATATTTATCGCCCCGCTGCGATCGATCAACTGACTGTTTTAGCAGAACAGGTAGGCGTAGAAGTATATAGTGAACGGGAAAATAAAAATGCCGTAGAGATTGCGCAGAATGCGATTAAAGAAGCCAAATCAAAAAATAAAAATGTTATCATCATTGATACTGCGGGCCGCCTGGCCATTGATGAAACGATGATGAATGAAGTGGCCAATATCCGATCGGCCGTTAATCCCGCAGAAATATTGTTTGTGGTAGATTCCATGACTGGCCAGGATGCAGTAAATACGGCCAAAGCATTTAACGACAGGCTTGACTTTACCGGTGTGGTACTAACCAAGCTTGATGGCGATACACGCGGTGGTGCCGCATTATCTATTAAGTACACAGTTAACAAACCTATTAAGTTTGTGAGCAGCGGAGAGAAAATGGATACGCTGGATGTATTCTACCCCGAACGGATGGCGCAACGGATACTGGGCATGGGTGATATAACCACGCTGGTAGAAAAGGCACAGTCGCAATATGATGAAGCGGAAGCACGTAAGCTGGAAAAAAAGATCCGGAAAAATCAATTCGATTTCCAGGATTTTATGGACCAGTTGCAGCAGATTAAAAAAATGGGTAATCTCAAAGACCTGATGGGTATGATACCGGGTGTAGGAAAAGCCATGAAAGATATTGATATCAATGATGATGCTTTTAAGGGTATTGAAGCCATGATCAGTTCCATGACCGCTTTTGAAAGGGCCAATCCCGACTCACTTACCCCTTCCAGAAAATTGCGGATTGCCAAAGGAAGCGGCAAGGATATTTCTGAAATAAATGCTTTTATGAAGCAGTTTGAACAGATGAAACAGATGATGAAAATGATGAATAATATGCCGATGGGCGGTAAATTACCCGGCATGAGAAGGTAAGTATTGAAGATTTCTTTTTAATCAGCATTGGTCAGAAATGGTGAGAAATCCTATGCGAATGGAGAAATAGACATTCGCTGGTATGATATTTTAAACCTTACCATAAGCGGATTTAACAAATAACCAACTCTTTTGCTAGTAAAAGCTTGGAACTTTACGTGTTATCGGTTAGTTTCGCGCTCTATTTTTGTCAACCTAATTTCCTAACGCCTTTAAATTTCTATTTAAGATGGCAGTAAAAATGAGATTACAGAGACACGGTAGCAAAAAACGCCCTTTCTACTTTATTGTAGTGGCTGATGCCCGTGCTCCAAGAGATGGTAAGTTTATCCAGAAAGTGGGTACTTACAACCCGCTTACAGTACCAGCAACTATCCAGTTGGACCGTCAAAAAGCCCTGGAATGGTTGAATAAAGGTGCACAACCTACCGATACTGTTCGCCGAATTCTCTCTTTCAAGGGAGTATTGTTCCTGAAACACCTGTTACGTGGTGTGAAATTGGGATTGTTTGATGATGCCACTGCTATGACCAAGTTTCAGACGTGGCACAATGAGCATGAAGCAAATATTACCCGCCGTTCAGATGAGCACAGAAAAACCCAAAGAGCCAAGAAAGCTTATACACCTATTGTAAAAAAGGTGGAAGTTAAGCAGGAAGCGGCTTCTGAAGGTACTGCGGAAGCAGCTGAAGCTTAATCAACGGCTAACAATATTCCTTTCTGAAAATCCCGAAATAAGTATGTTTCGGGATTTTTTTATTTACCGGATAATTGAATTCAAAATTCAAAAGTAAAAATTCAAAAAATGAACTTTTGACCTTTAACTTTCTATGAAAGAATATATACATATCGGAAGAATGGTGGCCAGCTTTGGTTTGAAAGGAGAACTGATTCTAAAGCATGCCCTTGGAAAAAAAACCATACTAAAAGCAGTGGAAGCTGTTTTTGTGGAAGAGAACAAAGGATCTTACCTTCCTTATTTTGTAGAATCTTCCAAAGCAAAGAATGAAGAAGAAACGTATGTAAAACTGGAAGGAATCGATACGCGGGAATCTGCTAACCGTTTAAGCTCGCGGAATGTTTGGTTGCTGGATGAAGATTTTCGTAAACTGGCAGGAAAAACAGCCCCTATTTCTTTACTCGGTTTTCAACTGATCAGTGAAGATGAAAACCTGGGACCGATAGAGGAAATTATTGAGCAGCCACACCAGGTATTATTAAGAATAAGCCTGGATGGAAAAGAAGCGCTAATTCCTTTACATGCGGAAACACTGAACAGGATTGATCATAAAAAGAAAGAAGTGCATGTGATATTACCGGATGGCCTGCTGGATATTTACCGGTAACCCTCCGATATTCTCGCAAAAAGTAACCTACTACGGCTAATTAACCATCATGAACAACCATCATTTTGAATATGAAATCACCGTGATGCCCGAACACCTGGATCAGCAGGCGCATGTAAATAATGTGGTGTATGTTCAGTGGATGCAGGAAATAGCAAACAGGCACTGGAAAAGCGTAAACACGGGAGGGCCGGAAGATAATGCCATTTGGGTAGTACGCCGTCATGAGATCGATTACCTGAACCAGGCCATGCTGCACGACCGCCTGTTACTAAGAACCTGGACCGGAGAACATACAACCTCCACCTGGTACCGCCATTGCGAGATCATACGCATGAAGGATCAAAAAAAAATCATTACCTCAAAAAGCGTTTGGGTATTACTCAACCCAGCAACCGGACGACCTAAAAGGATTGATGAAAAGATGTTGCAGCGATTTGGATAAATCCTGCCCTTTTGCTTTTTCGTTGCTGACAGGCACAGAAGGCGTAAATTTCGTGTTTACAGGCAACAATCCCCCCCGGTAAGGTATCTATCAGTCAATAAAACTTTCCGGACCAGGTCACGGCGACCTTTAGTTCTTTGTAAAAAGAATGGGGGGATGTATTTTTTTATTTATCTTTTTTATCCAATTTCTATGGCCAGTGCTGAGAAGGTTCGACACCGTGGTTCCTATAAATGTTTTTTTATCGGAGGGGTAGTTGCTTTTATTTTACTGGCTTTTACACCGGGTAATCTTTACGCACAAATCTCCACCTGTAGCGGCTCACCTTTCAATTATCTTTTGCCAAATGCTGCAAACGGAACAACTTATACATGGACTGCACCCGTTATCACACCGGCCGCAGGTGCCATTACTGGTGGGGCCGCACAGGCGACAGCGCAAAGTGCTGTATCGGGAATTTTAACCAATACCACCACAGCGCAGGCTTTTGCAACGTATAATGTTACGCCATCCAGCGGCGCAAGTTTTCAGTTGGTAGTAACTGTCAACCCATTGCCGGTGTTGAGTTCGAGTAAAACACCACCTGCAGTTTGCAGTGGTACGAGCTTCAGTTATACGCCTACCAGTGCTACCAATAATACGAGTTTTAGCTGGAGCAGATTGGCGGTAACAGGAATCAGTAATCCCGGTAACCAGGGAACCACTAATCCCAACGAGATACTTCTTAATACAACTATCAATCCCATCACTGTTCAGTATTCTTTTACCTTAACAGCCAATGGTTGCACCAGCTATAATGAAAATGTAAATGTGGTTATTAATCCAACCCCTAATCTTAGCAGCACACAAACGCCGCCTGCTATTTGCAGCGGTACCACTTTTAACTACTCACCAACTTCCTTAAATGCGAATACATTTACATGGACAAGAGCGGCAGTAGCTGGTATCAGTAATCCTTCAGGCAGTGGCAATAATAATATCGGTGAAGTGTTAGTCAACACAACACTTTTACCTGTTACCGTAACTTATGTGTATACCTTGACTAATAACTCACAGAACTGTCCCTCCAATCAGCAGGTAGTAAAAGTGAATGTTAATCCCGTTCCTGTTGTTATTGATCAGGTTGTGAATCCCTCGTGTAGCGGAAATACTTTTATTTCATCGCCGAATAATGTTCCGTTAGGTACACTGTATACATGGACTAATCCTATAGTAACAGCAGGATCTATTTCCGGTGGTACCGCGGTTCAGGTTGGACAGTTATATGTGGGACAAGCATTAACCAATAATAACCCTACTAATTCAACCATAAGGTACACGGTTACGCCGAACGCAAATAGCTGTTTGGGTAATACCTTTTTTGTAGATGTTACTGTGAATACTACCACAGGTTCTACTGCTGTATTAAGTAATCCTACGCCATCCGGTATTTGCAGCGGTGCCACTTTTAATTACCAGCCACAAAGTGCTACGTCCACAAGTTATACATGGAAGAGATTTTATAATACGGCTATTAGTCAGGCGCCAAGTAATGGAGCAAGTCCTAATCCGGTTAATGAACCATTATCAAATATTACCACGGGCTCTACCGTTGTATATTACGCAATCAGTTTGTCAACAGCCAATGGCTGTATCAATACCCAAACAGTTCCTGTGTCTGTTAATCCACCTACTGTATTATCAAGCACACTAACACCGGTGGCCATCTGCAGCAATACAGTGTTTAATTATGCGCCCACCAGTACAACGCCTGGTACGATTTTTAGCTGGACAAGGGCCACTGTTGCGGGTATCAGTAATTCGGCAGCCAGCGGTATTAATAATCCTTCTGAAACATTAATCAATACCACCAGCCAGGTAATTATCGTAACGTATAAGTATGATCTGAGTACACCCAATAGTTGTGTGAACAGTCAGAATGTGGTGATAACCATTAACCCAACACCTTCATTGAGCAGTTCTTTAAATCCTCCCGCTATCTGCAGTGGAACGAATTTTAATTATACGCATGTATCCACTACGGGTAATGGTGCTACTGCTTTCAGTTGGAGCAGGGCGGTAATACCAAATATCAGTAATGGTCCTGGTAACGGTACAACCAATCCTTCTGAACTGTTAGTGAACAGTGGCTCTGTTGCTGTAAGTGTTCCGTATGCGTATGTTTTGACTTCGAACGGTTGTTCCAATAATCAAATTGTTACCGTGGTAGTTAATCCAACACCCAATATTTCCAATCTGAGTATTGCCAATTGCAGTAATGTTTCTTTTACCATCAATCCTTCCAATGTTCCTGCGGGTACACAATATACCTGGGGCAATCCTGTTATATCACCGGTGGGTTCCATTTCCGGATCATCTGCACAGGTAAACCCGCAGAATACGATTACCCAGTTACTGGTTAACCAGACCTTAAATCCTGCCTCTGCTACCTATACTATATCGCCCAATTCCGGAGCCTGCAGCGGTTCTTCTTTTATACTATCTGTAACGGTAAACCCGGTTCCGGTAGTGGCAAATCAAATCCTGCCTGCAGTTTGCAGTGGTATAGCTTTCAATTATACGCCTGCCGTGGTTCCGGCAGCAACAACGTATACATGGAGTTCGCCGGTACAAAGTCCTTTTAACAGCCTCACAGGAGCAAGCGCACAGCCTATTAACCAGACAACCATCAGTCAGATATTGAGCAGTTCAAATAATGTATCTGATTCTGCCACTTATTCTGTTACGCCCGCTGCCTTTGGCTGCACAGGCAATGTATTTACGGTAACGGTACCGGTTAGTCCTGTTCCTGTTGTCAATAATATTATTGACACCATCTGCACCGGTAGTTCTTTTTCAAAAACCCCTGGGCCTGTTCCGGCAAATACCACGTATACCTGGCCAACCCCTACGGTGTTTCCTTTTGGATCGGTGGTGGGAGGGTCGGCGCGAACCATCCCTGCATCTACAATCTCGCAGATATTAGTGAATGCCACCAATGCTCCCGGCCAGGTGGTGTATGACATTACACCCACATCCGGCAGTTGTGCCGGCTCGGTCTTTACCCTAACAGAAGTGGTTGGTAATGCATTGCCGGCTTTCCCAAATAGAACGGCGGTTATCTGCAGCGGAACTTCATTCGATGTAACGCCGGCAACTGCGCCTGCAAACACAACCTATACCTGGAATATACCAACCGTTGCGCCTGCCGGATCTGTAGTAGGGTTAAGTGCGATGAATGTGCCGCAAAAAGTGATCAGTCAAACCCTCACCAATATTATCAATCTAACAGATACGGTGGTATATACTATACTTCCTTACAATACCGGATGCAAAGGAAATTTATTTACTGCAACCATACGGGTATTGCCATTGCCAAAAGCTACCATTACCGGTAAATCTGCTATCTGCAGGTATCCGGTCGATACCCTCACCATTAATTTTACAGGAACGGCGCCATGGAGTTTTACCTATACAGATTATAATGTGGTAACCACACAAACGGGCATTACCACCTCTCCATTCACATGGGTAGTGCCCATTACACCCAATGTAACAACAAGGCAACTGGCTATTTCGCCGGTAAAAGATTTTGCTTGTACGGGTACTGACACGAGTTATTTTATTCAAAAAATAAATCCATTGCCAGTAGGACAAATCATTTCCCTTCATGGCATCTATATCTGCAATAATACAATTGATACCTTATTGGTAAGTTCATCAGATTCACTTGGCTATCAATGGACCAGAAATACAAATTTGATAGTGGGCGCAACAACCGATTCAATAGCCACTTTATCGCCGGGAAGTTATAATGCACTGCTCACTAACCGCTTTGGCTGTGTGGATACTGCTGCAACACCTGTAACGCTTTACTATGTAGCACAGCCGGTAGTTAGATTTTTGTATGACTCATACTGTATCAACAATATTATTCGCTTTACCAATATTACCGATACCAGCAATATTGGATTAACGCAATGGGTATGGGATTTTGGGGATGGTAATACAAGCAATGCTTTCAACAGCACGGATACTTACCGCACCGGTGGAGACCATCATGTACGGTTAACCGCAAACCAGTTATTCTGTCCGGCGTATTCCACCTCGGCTGACAGTACCCTGAATATTCAGTTCCCTATTCCTGCAATGAGAATGCCTTCTGTAAGTGCCTATAAGGGACAGTTCACCCCATTAAATGCAAGAGCTTTACCAGCTTACCGTTACAGGTGGAATCCAACACGTGGTATCGATTATCCAGACAGTGCCTCTGTTAATTTTAATTTTCAGAATACACAGGAATACCTCATCAATCTTATTTCACCTGCAGGATGTATTACGCAGGATACAATGCTGGTAAGGGTTTTCGATGATAAACTGGTAGACATTCTTGTACCTAAATCTTTTACACCCAATGGTGATGGCGTGAATGATGTTTTATATCCCTACCTCACCGGTATTAAAACCTTCCAGTACTTTAAAGTATACAACCGTTTTGGCAAACTGATGTTTGAAACGAATAATCCCGATGCAGGATGGAACGGAAGTCTAAGCGGAACACAACAACCCATGGCTATTTATATCTGGGTTTCAGCAGGGATAGCGGCTGATGGCAGCATGGTACAAAAGAAAGGAGAAACACTTTTATTACGATGATCAAATTCATATATGTGTAATCATTTTAAAAATATTTTGCTAACCCTTGTACTTACGTGGTTAAGTAATGTATCGCTGTTGGCACAGGATCCTGTGTTTTCGCAATTCTATTCTTCGCCCTTAAGTGTTAACCCGGCGCTGGCAGGTAATGGTGATGCCAACTGGCGAATTGTTGGTAACCACAGAAGTCAATGGATTGGCGAAGGCTTAGAACCGCTTACCACTACTTCTATATCTTTTGATGGCAAATTATTCAGACAAAGAGATAAGGAAGTAAACTATATCGGAGGCGGACTTTTATTTCTGCAGGATAAAGGGTTATCCGGCGCCTATAAAAGCAATTCCTTCCATTTTATTGTGAGCTCGCATGTGAGCCTGGATGAAGAAGATAATAACGGCCTGTCACTAGGTATTGGCGGTTCGTATTCCAATACTTTGATCGATTTTTCGCAGCTTAGTTTCGGACAGCAACTCGGTTCTTCCGGTTTTAACCGTTCATTGCCAACCAATGAAGCCTATCTCTCCAATGTGAAACCCTACTTTTCCATGTTTGCAGGTCTAACCTATACCTATGCGAATGAGAATTCCAGTTTTGATATAGGCGTGTCGGGATATCGTTTTATTAAAACCAACCGTTCTGCATTAAATGATCCTAACCAGACAGATCCGCCGCGGTATAATATTCATGCAGATTACCAAACTTTTCTCAGCGATAAATTAGTATTCAATACCAATGCTATCTGCGTGCTTGAAAGCAATTTGCAATCGTATACGGCTGGTGTAAATTTTGGACGGATACTCGGCGAACCTGATGCGGCACCTACTGTATTAAATGCCGGCCTCTGGTACAGGAACAATGAAGCCGTGATA
This sequence comes from Chitinophagales bacterium, assembly GCA_038222655.1. Classification (GTDB taxonomy): domain Bacteria; phylum Bacteroidota; class Bacteroidia; order Chitinophagales; family Chitinophagaceae; genus Sediminibacterium. The sequence goes on from JBBRHM010000031.1 coordinate 16,054, forward strand.
CCTTATCTCGGGTTGGTTTACCGGAATATGCAGGTGGGACTTACCTATGATATTCCTGTTTCCTCTTCAAACAATTCACTCAGTACACTAAAGACCTATGAGTTCTCGCTGATCTTTCGTTCGCCGCAAAGAACCAATCATCCGATACCCTGTCCATGGAAATAGTTCCGTGTGTAAAGTATCATTGAATCAGCTGACTATACAAACTAGTGTTAGGTTAATAGGGAGTAGTGAGTGGTGAGTGGTGAGTTTTTTAACGCCCTGTATTTTACTCACTACTCACAAAGGGTGATGTTAAAGTTTAATAAGCTGTTAATAGCCAACTGAACTGCTTCCATTCTTACCTTAGCCATTGATGAGCGACCCCCAGCGTTATATTGCCCATTTTGACCTTGACTCTTTTTTTGTAAGTGTTGAGGTTTTGAATGATCCTTCATTGAAAGGCAAAGCGGTGATCGTTGGCGGCTCGCGCGAAAGGGGTGTGGTAACCACCTGCAGTTACGAAGCCAGAAAATTTGGTGTACATAGTGCCATGCCTATGAAGACCGCCATGAAATTATGTCCGCATGCAATTTTAGTAAGAGGCACACGAGGCGAATACAGCCGTTATTCCAGATGGGTAACGGATATCATTGCAGCTAAGGCACCCTTATTTGAAAAAGCATCTATCGATGAATTTTATATTGACCTTACGGGGATGGATAAATTCTTTGATCCCTATCAGTGGACCATCGACTTGCGCACGGAGATCATGGATAAAACACAACTGCCTATTTCATTCGGGCTGGCTACAAATAAGATGGTGGCTAAAATTGCCACGGATGAAGCAAAACCGAATGGCTATCTTTTTGTACAGCCCGGAATGGAGAAAGAATTTTTAGCACCACTGGCAGTAAATAAATTTTCGGGTGTTGGCGAACAAACTTTTCTGGCGTTAAAAGCAATGGGAATTCATACCATAAATGATCTTAGTGAAACACCGATTGGGTTGCTGGAAAAAGAATTGGGAAAGTATGGTGGCGATCTCTGGCAGAAATCGCAGGGTTTACATTTTGGCGAAGTGCATCCATACCATGAAGCCAAATCCATTTCAAGTGAAAATACTTTTGAAGAAAACTCATCAGATACTGAGTTCCTGCTGCGTGAACTGGTGCGGCTGACTGAAAAAATTGCTTACGAATTAAGGCAGGAAGAAAAGTTGGCTGGTTGTATAGCGGTTAAAATAAGGTATCCCGATTTTGAAACCACCTCCCGGCAAACCACTATTGATTATACGCTTCGCGATGATGAAATGATACCAGTGGCCATTGATCTTTTTCATAAATTATACCGGAAAGGAAAGTTGGTCCGGTTAATCGGTGTGCGTTTGAGTGAGCTTACAAATCACGCCGTGCAGGGCAGCCTCTTTGATGATGCAGAGAAAAAAAATAAATTATACAAAGCTATTGACGATGTAAAAAATAAATTCGGAAAGGGTTCTTTGCAAAAAGCCAGAACAGTTAAAAAGTAGATATCGCTTAAAATGGAAGAACAAAAAATTACCTGTTTACCTGATACAATGTTTATTTTTACTATCAAAACCAACCACTATGAGTTTACGTTTAGGCGATATCGCCCCCAATTTCAAAGCCCAGACCACGGCAGGTGAGATCGATTTGTATGAATATTTAGGCACCGGCTGGGCTGTATTGTTTTCTCATCCGGCAGATTATACGCCTGTCTGTACTACTGAATTAGGTAAAACTGCATTGTTGCAGGAAGAATTTGCCAACCGAAATGTAAAAGTATTGGCCCTTAGTGTAGACCCCCTGGATAAGCATAAAGGATGGGTAAATGATATTAATGAAACACAAAAAGTAACCGTTGGCTTCCCGATTATTGCTGATGAAGATAAAAGCATAGCGAATGCTTACGGCATGATTCACCCCAATGCTTCAGAAACATTTACTGTACGTTCTTTATTTATTATTGGCCCTGATAAAAAAATAAAACTGATGATTACCTACCCTGCCTCTACGGGCCGTAATTTTCAGGAAGTACTTCGTGTAATTGATTCTTTGCAGTTAACGGCTAACTATAGTGTAGCCACACCTGCAGACTGGAAAGAAGGAGAAGACGTTATTGTAGTTCCGGCAGTAAGCACGGAAGATGCCATCAAAAAATTTCCCAAAGGCGTAAAAGTGGTAAAGCCTTATCTGCGCTATACGCCACAACCGAATAAATAAACGGTAATATTTTTTAAGCAAACCCACTAAGGACGCTTATGTTGAATGTTGAATTTTAAATGTTGAATGGACAAACATTTAAAATTCAATATTCATCATTAACCTTATTTTCATCCCTTCCATTTTCTCAATTGTTGCAAAACCGCCCTCAGATCTTTGGGTACGACTGCTTCGAGTTTGAAAGTTTCATTATTCAGTGTAAATTCTAACCTGTTCGAATGCAGTGCCAGCCTGGCCAGAATAGGACGTTCTTCTTCGGCGGTTTTAGAGAGTTTAAAATTTCTTTTCAGCGCAGATAGTAATAGCGGTTTAGGGTCGCCATAGGTTTCATCACAAACAATGGAATGCCCTATATGCTGCATATGCACACGTATCTGGTGTGTACGGCCCGTATGAATTTTGAACTGTACCCAGGAGAATAAACGGAATGATTCCAGCACTTCATAATCAGTTAAGGATACTTTCCCTTTCGCATGTGTCATCATTTTGGTTGCCTTGCCGGGATGTTCCATGATGGGTGCATCAATACTGCCAGCGATGGTTGTCATATTACCATACACAAGACCGAGATAATATTTTTGCATTTCTCTTCCTTCAAATAACTGCGAAAGTTGTTTATGCCCTTCCTCGTCTTTGGCAAATACAATTACACCACTTGTGTCTTTATCAAGCCTGTGTACGGTATAAATATTTCCATATTTTTCTTTGAGAATATCCTTCAAAGAAATTTCCTGACCCATCCTGTCGGGAATGCTGAGTAAGCCGGAAGGTTTATTAATTGCGATGAACTGCGCGTTCTCGAAAATGATATCCAATTGCATAAAATATATCTGCGGTGAAAAATAGGGAAGATGTTATCTGCGCATCTGCTGCCTTCGATGCTGTTTTCAAAGGAAGTTATACTTCTTTATTTTTTCGCAGAAATGAACTGTTCATGAATTTAAGTAAGCGCACTTCTTTTTCCTGCAGTAAGCGCCATTTGCCACGCTCAACATTTTTCTTGGTGAGGTTGGCAAACATAACCCTGTCAAGTCCTTTCACATCATAACCCAAATGTTCAAAAATGCGACGTACAATACGGTTACGGCCGCTATGAATTTCTATGCCCACTACTGTTTTATCTTTCTGATCGGTGTAGCCTGCTGCATCTGCTTTTACAGGTCCGTCTTCCAATATTATACCCGATAAAATTGCATCCAGGTCTTTTTTGGTAACGGGTTTATCTAACGTTACTTCGTAGATTTTTTTTACTTCAAAAGAAGGATGGGTAAGCTTTTGGGCCAGTTCTCCATCATTGGTCAGTAATAAAACACCTGTGGTATTTCTATCTAATCTTCCCACGGGGTAAACTCTTTCCTGTGTGGCTGATTTTACAATATCCATTACCGTTTTTCTTCCCTGCGGATCATTGGATGTAGTAATAAAATCTTTGGGTTTATTCAGTAAAATGTAAACGGCATTTTTTTGCAGGAATACCTGTTTGCCTTTTACCGTGACTTTATCGATGGCCGTTACTTTATAACCGGGTTCAAATATTTTATCACCGTTTACGGTAACCTTGCCATCTTTTACCAGTTCAGCCGCTTCTCTTCTCCCACAAATACCTGCATGCGCGATGAACTTGTTGAGGGGCATGGGGGCGGAGGGGGAGTTAGGAGTTGGAAGTTTGGAATCGGGAGTTGGGTTTGGGGTTGTTTTATTTTTCTCCGCGCCAGACTCTCTACTTCTCAGTGCTGACTTACCCCTTCCTTTTACTTCGTAGTTGGTACTTTTTTTCTCAATGGGTCTGGATCCGGAAGCTGGCGGTTTAACTTCTTTAGCTGTATCAATACCCCGCAGCTTATCAATCTTTTTCTTTCTCATTTCTTCGCCGGCTGCTCTTGCTTCCAGTTTAACTTTTTTCTTTTCCTGGCGGTAAGCTTCTTTTACAGCGCTGCCTTTTTTCTTGTTGGCAAACTTGTCGAAGTTGTCTGTTCTTTTTTTCATGTTATGCTGTTTTGCTGTTTTTCAACAGGAACTGCTAAGGTAGCCAAAAAAGAATTGGGTATCATATGCGCATTAACAGGCTTAACTTTTATGGGAGTTAGGAGTAGGTCGTTAGTAGTGCGTAAAATCCCGGGTATTTCAAAACTTACTCATAACATCCACTACAGACAACTCATGGTTAGCATAACACTGGTAAGATGTAATGAGTAGCTCTTCAAACCGGGAAGTATTCTAAAAAAAAGAAGCAGACTTACGCCTGCTTCCTGTTACCAAACATCACCAACTGTTTATTTAGAACCAAATTTTCCCTTCTTAGCCGATTTCATTTTTTCTATCTGCTCCGGTGTTAGCAAGGTTTTCATATTTTCTTTCTGTTGTTTTGCCAATGCTTTTACCTGATCTTTTTTCTGGCTATCAGATAAACTGTTATCTGAGCGGATGGCTGTTACTTTATTGTGAAAATCTTCTCTGTTGGCTTTTAATTTTATTGCCTGGTCATCGCTTAATCCGAGTTTGGCTTTTACCTGATCAAAATTTTTACCCTGGCCTTTTTCATTATTTTTTCTTTGTGCAGCCATTTGTGTCCGCTGCTCGGGTGTTAGCAATGACTGCATTTTTTCATGCTGTTCTTTTCTTAATGCTTCGGTTTTGTTTTTAACGTCGTCGGCAGTAAGGCTTTTGTTATCGTGCAGATCCTTGATCTGTTTGTGATAGCTTTCCGATATATTTTTGAATTGTTTTTTCTGCTCATCATTCAAATTGAGCGTATGCATACCTCCTTTATGACTGTATGCACCACGGTGATGCCTTTGGGCTGCGTTGCCTTTTGTGTGCTGTGCCTGCAATGAACCTGTTATTAATATAAGCGCAGTAGCGGCAATAAAAAATTTCTTCATAGTCTTATTTTCTTTGTTCTTATATAAGACCATGACAGGTTAAGCAGGTTTAAGCAGTTTATAAAAACAATTGTTAAAGGTGCAGTAAGGATAAATCCAAAGAGTAGTATTTTTCTCATACACATAGCATTGAAAGGTGGAGAATAATAAGCCTACCTACCAGATACACAGGGTAAAAGAAATGCAGCCCGAAAGCTGCATTGTTTATCATTTTGCAGGAGGATTTACTTTCCTTTATTGGCCAGCTGACCACAGGCAGCATCTATGTCTTTTCCGCGGCTGCGGCGCAGACGGGCGTTTACCCTGTTCTTTTCCAGTATCTGCATAAAGTTCTGTACTGCCTCTTCATCAGGCTTGGTAAAACGGAAGGCATCGATGGGGTTGTATTCAATGATATTAATCAGGTCGGCTGGTACCTGTCTGTATATTTTTGTCAGTTCTTCTGCATCCTGCTCAGAATCATTCAGATCTTTAAATAAGATATATTCCAGCGTAATTTCATTACCTGTTTGTTTATAGAAATAGTTCAGTGCCTCGATCAGTACCTGGATATTGTTGCTTTCATTGATGGGCATAATCTTATCACGCTTGGCATCATTGGCTGCATGCAGGGAAAGCGCCAGTTTAAAACGCACTTTATCTTCCCCCAGTTTTCTAATCTGCTTGGCTACACCCGCTGTGGAAACCGTAATGCGCCTGGGGCTCATGAACAAACCATCCTCTGAAGAAATCTTTTCTATCGCTTTTAAAACATTGGTATAATTCATCAACGGTTCACCCATACCCATAAATACGATGTTCGATAGTTTTTTATCAAAACTTTTTTCGCTTTGCTGGTTAATGAGTACTACCTGGTCATATATTTCATCATAGGTTAGGTTTCTTTTCCTGTCCATATAACCGGTGGCGCAAAATTTACAACTCAGACTACAGCCTATCTGTGAAGAAACACAAGCGGTTTTACGTTCTTCAGTAGGTATCAATACTCCTTCAATAAGGTGGCCGTCAAATGTTTTAAAACGGCTTTTAACCGTGCCGTCGGCGCTAAATTGGGTGGCATCTACTTGTAAGGCGGGTAAAGAAAAGTCTGAAGATAATCTTGCCCTGAGTTCTTTACTCAGGTTGCTCATATCCTCAAAACTATGCGCATGTTTTTGCCACAGCCATTCCTGAACCTGTTTTACACGAAATTTTTTGTCGTGGATAGATTCAAAATACGCCTCCAGCTCTGTTGTATTGAGGTGACGTATATTGGGTAATGCATCCTTCATAATACAAAGATAACCCCGATGAGAAGGATTTTATGGATTGTAACGTTTTGTTTTCCTTTGCAGCTATGAAAACCTGTTATGTAATTGATGCAGTACGAACACCTGTAGGGCGTTATGGTGGTAAATTAAGTTCTATTCGCCCAGACGATTTGCTGGCGCATGCGATCAGCGCGTTACTGCAGCGTAACCCCGATGTTGATCCTGCTGCTATTGAAGATGTGATTGCGGGTGCTGCCAACCAGGCGGGTGAGGATAACCGAAATGTGGCACGAATGTCTGCATTGCTGGCTGGGTTGCCTGTAACAGTTGCCGGTAATACGGTAAACCGTTTATGTGCCAGCGGCCTGCAGGCCATTATGGATGCTGCCCGCGCCATCAGTTGCGATGAAGGCATGTTTTATATAGCGTGTGGTGTGGAAAGTATGTCGCGCGCTCCTTTTGTTACTGCTAAAAGCGAGGGAGCCTTCAGCAGGAAAGTGGAAACCTATGATTCTACCATTGGGTGGAGGTTTACCAATCAAAAACTCGCCGAAATGTATTATCCGTATAATATGGGTGAGACTGCCGAAAATGTGGCAAAAGATTTTAACATTACACGGGAAGAACAGGATGCTTTTGCTTTTGCTTCGCAACAAAAATATTTTGCCGCACTGGAAGCAGGTAAATGGGAGGAGGAGATAGCTGCTATAGAAATGATCAGCGACAGACTTATCACCTGGTTTAACCAGGATGAACATCCGCGGCAAACATCCCTTGAAAAATTAGCGGCCCTAAAACCAGCTTTTACAAAAGAAGGTTCTGTTACTGCCGGAAATTCATCCGGTATTAATGATGGTGCGGCAGCGATGTTACTGGCAAGTGAAGAAGCGGTTAAACAATATAACCTGCAGCCCATTGCGAGGATAATGAGTATGGGTGTGGCAGGCGTTGATCCCGCCATTATGGGTATGGGGCCTGTTCCATCCTCACAGAAAGCCTTGCTGCGCGGGGGCATAAAGAGTAAGGATCTGGACCTGGTAGAACTGAATGAAGCATTTGCATCGCAAAGTCTGGCCTGCATACAGGAACTGGAACTGGATAGGGATAAAGTGAATGTAAATGGCGGCGCTATTGCCATTGGCCATCCGCTGGGGTGCAGCGGTGTTCGTATCTCCACTACTTTACTGCATGAAATGACCCGGCGTAAAGCAAAGTATGGATTGGCCACTATGTGCGTGGGGGTAGGACAGGGGGCAGCCATTTTGTATGAAGGATTGTAATGGCTGAAAGTAAAATGTTTTACTCACTGTATACTACTACCTGCAGTGCTACTGTAAATGCAGCACCATCTCAACACTATCGCCTTATAAAAATTAATGGATTAATTTATATAAACATCCTCACGAATAAAATATTTACTATATTTTGTGTACCATAAAATTTAGCAAATGAAAAAAATCTTTCTACTCTCTTTGTTATGTGCGGGTATATGTTTGATAGCCAATGCCCAGGAACCGGCAGATTCATCAGCACAGCAATATCTGGGCAAATACAAATTCCCTGATGGAAGTGTGATACTGGAAGCAAATGTTTCCATAGAAAATGGAGCATTAACCATGACTTCTTCTGCAGGAACATCCCCATTAGTAAAAAAGGCAGATGACCTGTATACCATTGTAAATTTTCAGGGCACTGCCAAATTTAACAGGGATGCAAATAAGAAGATAACCGGTGTAAGTATACTGGCCATGGGCTATGAACTGGAAGGCACCCGTACAGACGCAGAGGCTCTAGCAGGAATGCTACAAAAAATATATTTCAGGAGAAGCGTATCGTTGATGATACCTTAGTGTTACAAAAAAAGAATTGGTGTGGGCCGGAATTTTTTCCGGCTCTTTTTATTGGTAATAGGTTTGATCGAGATGAAATAATCCATCTTCTTTTTTCCAGTACCAGAATTTTTTCCTGTATACAACATACGATCCTTTAGCACTTTTGGAAGCAAGTTGATCGGGTACAAACAATACCCGCGGGGGTATCATTTTAAAACGGCCGATGAGGTTCTGGCGTTCTGCCTGCGTAAAACTTCTGCTTATTTTGGTATAATCTACTTTGGAAGCAATGTTTTCAGGAAGTTTATCACGGGGTGTAATAACCTTGCCGGATTCATCAATCACAATCATGGGGCTGGGAATAATAGCTGGTGCAGGAGTAGGCATTTCAACCGGATTTATTAAAACCGGGGGTTCTGAAACAGGTTTGGCGGGGTTAGTTTTGGCTTCGGGTATTTTTGAAGAATTACTTACCCCCGGATGCGTTTTTTTACTACACGATACTAAAAATAGAGCGCCCATGCAAAGCAAGCAGAAAATTCGTTTCATGGTTTTGTTTGTAAAAGAATGCTAAATATTGTGCCAGTATTTCATTAACTGAATACAAAAGATGTTAATTGATGCTGCTGTAAAGTGGTTTGTACAGCATCTTTCAGATTTTTGACTACACAGGTTCCTTCCTCCGCCTCTTTACTTCCAATAATCACAGCGTAAGGTATTTGTTTTTTATCTGCGTATTTAAATTGCTTATCAAACTTTGCCGGCTCATGAAATAACTCACTGCTGATTCCTTTGTTTCTTAATTGCTGCATTAATCCAAAAGCGATCCGGCTTTCAGCTTCGCCCAAATGAAAGAACAGTACCTGCGTACCCACCTGCACTTCTTCAGGAAACAATTGTAATTCTTCCATCACATCATAGATCCTGTCTACGCCAAAACTGATACCTACGCCCGGAACATCCGGTACGCCGAATAAGCCCGTAAGATCATCATACCGTCCGCCACCGCCAATGCTGCCCATCTGTACGTTTAAGGCTTTTACTTCGAAGATGATGCCGGTATAATAGTTTAAACCGCGTGCAAGGGTAAAGTCGGTTTGGAGTTGCGAGACTGCCTGTCCGGTAGGTTGGTTAGGAGTTGGGAGTTGGTAATTTAGCATGTATTCAATTTCTTCAATTCCTTTTTTGCCAGCTTCATTGTTGCCGAGTAATATTTTCAACTCAGCCAGTTTCTCTGCATCAGTGCCTGTGATTGATAGATATTTTTCAATCGTTTTAATTTGATCTTCTCCTAAATCTTTTGATGCCAGTTCGTCCTTTACTTTTTCAATGCCAATCTTATCCAGTTTATCTATTGCAATGGTAATATCCATCATCTTTTCAGCGCCTCCGCATACTTCTGCGAGGGCGGCCAGAATTTTCCGGCTATTGATATGTATGGCTACCGGAATCTTTAATTGTTCAAAAACCTGACTGTAAATAGCTGCCAGTTCCACTTCATTCAACAAAGAACGGCTGCCTACCACGTCTGCATCGCATTGATAAAACTCGCGGTAGCGGCCCTTCTGCGGGCGGTCCGCACGCCATACCGGTTGTATCTGGTATCGTTTAAAAGGCAGGGTGAGTTGCCCATAATTCAGGGCCACATATCTTGCAAACGGAATGGTAAGGTCGTAACGTAAGGCGCGTTCCGTTATATCCTTTGTGCTTTTCCCCGACAGTATTTTTTCAAACGCTTCTTTACTCTGTTGATGTTTTGCCGGATTATCCAGACCGTTGTTCAGAATCTTAAAGATTAGTTTATCTCCTTCATCACCATACTTACCCATCAAAGTATCCAGGTTTTCTATAGCCGGCGTTTCCAATGGCTGAAAACCATATAATTCAAATACTGAACGGATTGTATGAAAAATATAATTTCGTTTCCGTACAACAGCCGCGCTGAAATCTCTGGTTCCTTGGGGTAAGCCGGGTTTGGCCATCGTTGGTTAAAAATTAAAAATTAATATTTGCGTTATGCGTTAATGCTTGAAGGCAGAAGTGATTTTTCACTTTAACTATTTACGTTTAACGCCCTTGCCTGTTCAATAATTCTATCACAACATCTGTCAATCATTTCAAAAACTTTATGAAAGCCCTCCTCACCGCCATACCAGGGATCAGGAACATCTCTTTTTTCGCCGGGGTAAAGTTCGTCCAATAAAAAACTAACTTTTTTTTCATCCCATAGCTCATTACTTATCCTTTTTACTTCCTGGTAATTTTCGGTGTCCATTACAAATATTCTGTTGAAACCCAGCATATCTTCTTTGCAAAACTGCCTGCATTGCTGTTTGCTGATATCAATCCCATTCAGCAAGGCTATTTTTTGTGATAAGCTATGCGGCGGCTCACCTATATGGTATCCACCGGTTCCTGCACTATCTATTATCCATGAGAAACCGGCCTTTTTTGCTTTATTTGCCAGTATCCCTTCTGCCAATGGACTCCTGCAGATGTTGCCCAGGCAAACCATTAAAATTTTCATAACAGTAAAGATACTGTTCAGTAATCATTAACGTCTGTCCAGCAGTATCTGTTAAAAGAATACAATATTACTAACATCCATTAGCATTCTTGCTTACAGCTTATGGAAAACAGTATTTGGATGCATCTTTATTGCAGACGTGCCTGCCTGTTTTAAAATGCGTATCAGTTTTTATAACAGGCAATAAAATTATTACCTAAATTGCCCATCCCGGTTTAACTGATTGTAAAATGGAAAATGGTTTTAATCAAAAAAAAGAGAAAAGTTATGCGTTAATGCGTATGACCTACGACCTGACGATGGCTCTTTTATTACTGGGAATGGCAGCTGTTATGCTGCTGGCAGAAAAATTTAAAATAGAACAGATAGCTTCTGTAGATCCGTTCTTCCGTTATTTTTTTGGAGGCATCTGTTTATTATATGGAGGGTTTCGTTTGTATAGAGGTATTAAGCGCGATTATTAAAGATGACGAAAAGTAGTGTGTTATATGGGATTGTAGGGTTGCTCTGTGTTGCCTGCCACACGGTAAAAAAAGAAGATACGAGGGATACGTCCACAAAAGGTGTGATCCATATCAGCGTAGATGAAAGTTTTAAACCGGTGATTGAAGAACAGATACGGGTACATCATTCTTCTTTTCCGAATACAACCATACTCGCTTCTTATAAATCAGAAGCAGCCTGTTTGAGGGATTTGCAGTCTGATAGTACGCGGATGGTTATTGTAGCTAAAGGGTTAACAGATGATGAAGCGGATGCCTATGCAGCCAAATTGTATTTCAGACCACAATACGGCATACTCGCGTATGATGCAATTGCTGTAATACAGAACAGGGAAGCAAAAGACAGTGTATTTACGATGGCCGCTTTAAAAGATATCCTGATTGGAAAACATAAGATCACGGCAGTAATGGATGGAAAGAATGCGACTAGTACCGTTCGTTACCTGCAGGACAGTGTTTTACGGGGTGCTCCTTTCGGCACCAATGTAGTGGCTTCGGAGAACAGCTTACAAGTAATCGATATCGTATCCAATAATCCTGATGTAATTGGCTTTGTAGGCCTTAGCTGGGTAGGGGATAGTTATGATCCCAAACAGGAGGCTTACCAGAAAAAAATACGGATGGCTTTGGTAGAATGTGTTAAATGTTTAGAGAAAGAGGTGTTTGCCAGGCCCTCCCAGTCCACTATAACCTATGGGCAATACCCCTTGGCACGACCCTTGTATTATATACTTAAAGAAAATTCATCCGGACTCGGAACAGGCTTTATGAACTTCATGAGCCTTGAACGCGGACAGTTGATTTTCAGAAGAGCTTTCCTCGCACCTGCTAAAATGGCGCTTAACAGCAGGAAGGGAAGTATAAAGGATGCGGATTAATAGTTAATTATAAAAATCGAAAAATGAAGAAGATTTTTTCTCTAATGTTTACAGCAACGATGGTTTCTACGTGTTTGATGGCTCAGATACCTGATGGCATTAAATACCTGAACTATGAAAAGAATAAGAGCGCCCAGGTAGCTTTTCAAAAAGCCTATGATGCCAATCCAAAAGATCCGCAGGCCATCTATTGGTTGGGCCAGTCCATTTTGGCAACCGACGGTGGCGATCCTACCAAAACACAGGTACTTGCTGCCAAAGCGCTATATCAGAAAGGCTTGCAGGATGTGGGCAGTGACCCCTGGTTACTGGTAGGTATGGGCCATGTAGAGATACTGGAAGGTGGTGATATAAACTCCGTAAAACAAAAGTTTGAACAGGCTATTACTGCCAGTACAGAAACAAAAGGCAAAAACAAAGGGAAAGCTAATGCAGGCATATTAAATGCAATTGGCAGGGCAAATGCCGAAGTAAGCACTACACAAGGTGATCATGTGTATGCCATTGATAAACTTAAACAGGCTGCCCTTATTGATCTTACTGACCCTGATATTTATATTAACATGGGTATTAATTACCTGAAACTGGGTGGCGAAAATGGCGGAGAAGCCGTAAAAGCTTACCAGGAAGCAATTAACAGAGATCCCAAAAGTGCCAGGGCCATGTACCGTATTGGTAAAATTTACCAGAGCCAGAATAATAAAGACCTTTTCGAATTGAATTTTAATAATTCTATCGTGGCAGATCCTGCTTTTGCGCCTTCTTATTTTGCGTATTATTTATACTATGCAGACAGAGATGTAAACAAAGCAAAGGAGTACCTGGATAAATTTGTGGGTACGGCGGATAAAGATCCCCGCACCGAGTTCTTCCTTGCGGATTATCTTTTCCGCTCCGGTAAGAATGCTGAGTCTATAGCAAAATTAAAAGAACTGGAAGCAAGTGCGGGTGCATCTGCTTTACCACGTTTGAATATTGAATATGCGCTCAACTATGACAGGATGGGTGATTCAGTGCAGGCGAAAGCAAATCTTG
>JBBRHM010000032.1:0-28938 GCA_038222655.1 Chitinophagales bacterium
CAGCGAATGCTTTTCCTAAAGAATTTTCTGACATGGTCCGTTTATGCCTGCAGCAGAATTTTTCTGCTGCTAAAAATATCAATGATACATTGCTGGATGCTTACGACCTGATGTTTACCGAAAATAATCCTGCAGGTGTAAAAGCATTTATGACAGAACAGGGCCTTATCCATAATAGCGTTCGCTTACCGGTAGTGCCACTGAGTAACGATTTACATGCTAAAGTGAAAAGTTACATGGGCAAATAATTTTTACTGTAAGCGGCCTGATTTTTTTTGCTAAGACCGCTCGTTGCTTTGCGCCTCCGTGTCTTTGCGGTTAATCTTTTCAGCCCGTCGGTCCAAAACTAATCCGACAACTTTTTTGTATCTATAATACTATTTGCAAAAAACAGAACGATTTAGTATTTTACCATAAACTAACTGCATGAACGATAATATTGCCGTATCCAAAAAAAGAATAGACTCTATTGATATTCTCCGCGGGATTATCATGATTATTATGGCGCTGGATCATACACGCGATTTTTTTCACACCGGGGCCATGGTATCCGATCCTACTGATCCGGCCACCACCACACCCGTCCTTTTTTTTACCCGGTGGATTACACATTATTGTGCACCCTTGTTTGTTTTTCTGGCAGGTACCTCTATATTTCTTACCTCACAGAAGTTCACTAAAAAAAATTTATCTCTTTTTCTCCTAAAACGCGGCCTCTGGCTGGTATTTCTGGAGATCACGATTTTTAATTTCCTGTTTAGTTTTGATCCGGTATTTCATCTTGTGGCCCTGCAGGTAATTTGGGTAACCGGTGTGTCAATGATAATTATGGCCGCACTAATTTATTTTCCATTAAATGTTTTGTTGGTGTTGGGATTAGTGATTGTTGCTGGACATAATTTTCTGGATACTTTTAATTCGCAGAAAATGCCTGATACACCTGTGTGGTGGGGACTATTGCATCAGCAATATTTTACACAATATGCACCAGGGCGTTCTTTTATGGTATTGTATCCATTGTTGCCCTGGCCGGGTATTATGATACTGGGCTATTGTATAGGCTCCTTGTATGTAAATGGGTATGATGGAGCCAAACGAAGACGCATATTGGTAAGAACGGGCATGGCGGCTATTCTCGTTTTCCTGGTGATGCGCTGGATAAATGTATATGGTGATCTGCGTATATGGACAGTACAGGCAAGTACCACCCGCACTATTCTATCTTTTTTGAATGTTACCAAATATCCTCCATCACTACTATACATTTGTATCACGATTGGCCCGGGGCTTATCTTATTAGCCTGGCTGGAGAAAGTAAAATCTGCATGGACAAAAGTGGTAGTTATTTTTGGGCGTGTACCTATGTTCTATTACCTGCTCCATTTTTTTGTATTACATCTTGTCTGTATGATTCTGTTTTTTGTATCAGGATATAAAATGTCACAGGTGGCAGATGGCATGATGCTTTTCAGACCTAATGATTTTGGGTACCCGCTGGGTATCGTATACCTGATCTGGATGGCGGTTGTAATCGCACTCTATCCTCTTTGTAAAAGGTACAGTGTATACAAAGCCACACATAAAAACTGGTGGCTGAGTTATCTATAAAAAAAACCACAGATCCCGAATTATCTTATTAGAAAATCCTTGATCTGCGGTTGTACATTGTTAAATAATTTTTCTTTTAAGCATTCTTATTATTACTTCTTAAAAGAGCCACAAGCAGTAAAATAAATACGGCACCGCCTACAATCCAAACAATAGGATTGCTGAAAAAATTTCCATCACTTTTGGAACTAATGTTTACGTCTACCGCTTTGGTATCCTGTGCAAATCCGGCAATGGACACAAGTAAAACAGTAAAGAAAAGCGCTATTCTGTTACCCGCTTTTTGAAAGGTTGTTAAGATTGAAGTGTTCATGGTTAATGATTTTTGGTTTAATGTATACCCATATTCAAAAATAATTATACCATCGCTTGTTAATTCCCAGTGCTTTTATTGTGGGGAAATTATTGCACAATCTTATAAAAAGCTAGTATTTCGCCTCTATTTTAGTAATCCTTTTATTTCATTCAGCTTCAATAATGCCTCTACGGGTGTGAGCCTGTTGATATCCATATCGGTCAGCATTTTGCGGATATCTTCAAAGGTTTGGGAATGTGCATCAAAAATTGAAAGCTGCATTTGTGGGGTGGAAAGCTTTTTAATATTCTGTGCCAACCGAACATTTTTGTTTTCGAGAATTACCGTTGTATTGTTCACCCCGCTTTGACCGTCCCTACCAATCTCATCATGTTTTTCTTCCAGTTGTTTCAGAATAGCATTAGCCCTGTTAATCAATGAAGGGGGCATGCCGGCCATCTTGGCCACATGTATACCAAAGCTGTGTGTACTCCCGCCGGCGGCGAGCTTTCGTAAGAAAATAATTTTATTGCCCACTTCTTTATTGGTTACATGAAAGTTCTGTACACGTGGTAGTTTTTCTTCCAGTTCATTAAGTTCATGGTAATGAGTAGCAAATAAAGTTTTTGGGGCGGCAGCAGAAGCGTGCAGGTATTCAACAATACTCCACGCAATAGAAATGCCATCATAGGTAGAAGTGCCCCTGCCAATTTCATCCAGTAATATCAAACTGCGCGCTGAAATATTATTGATGATGCTGGCAGTTTCATTCATTTCTACCATGAATGTGGACTCACCCCCGCTTAAATTATCACTGGCACCAACCCGGGTAAATATTTTATCCGTTAAAGGAATTCTTGCTGTGGTTGCAGGAACAAAACTTCCCATATGCGCCATCAGTGTAATGAGGGCCGTTTGCCTGAGTATGGCGCTTTTACCACTCATGTTTGGGCCCGTTAAAATAATTACCTGCCGATGGGAGGGATCCAACATAATATCATTGGATATATATTTTTCATCAGCGGGTAAATTTCTTTCTATTACCGGGTGGCGGCTCTCTGTAAGTTCCAGTTCATTGCCTTCATGTAGTTCGGGTTTTTTATACCTGAACTGTATGGCATTTTCTGCAAAGCAAACCAGGCAATCAAGTGTGGCCAGTATATTACCGTTTACCTGTATGGGTGCTATATAATCCTGCAATGCCAGTAGGAGTTTGTCATACAGGTCTAATTCAATAGCGAGTATTTTATCTTCTGCACCGGTAATTTTCTCTTCATATTCTTTTAATTCAGGAGTAATGTATCTTTCTGCATTGGTGAGCGTTTGTTTTCTTATCCATTCCACCGGTACTTTATGTTTGTGTAAATTGGTTACTTCCAGATAATACCCAAACACCTTATTAAAACTGATCTTTAAAGAATTGATACCTGTTTTTTCTGCTTCACGCTGCTGTATACCTACAAGGTATTCTTTACCACCACTGGCGATATTGCGCAGTTGATCAAGTTCCGGGTGAATATTTTCCCTGATTACACCACCTTTAATAGCAGCCACAGGCGGCGTTTCATGAATTTCATTAAAAATTCTTTCAACAATAAAATGGCAGCCATTTAAGGCATCGCCTAACCTTTGTAAATAAGAATTGGGGGAGGATTCGCATAGTTTTTTGATGAGTTCTGTTTGCTGAAGACCCTTTGCCAAATGCATCACCTCACGCGGGTTAATTTTTTTCATGGGTATCTTACTCACCAGCCTTTCTATATCGCCACATAGTTTAATCGCATGGGATAGCTGTTTGCGTATATCCGTTTCAAGGATAAGGAATGCCACTAGATCCAGCCGTTCATTTATTCTGGCCACATCCTTTAAGGGAAAGATCATCCATCTTCTCATCATACGGGCGCCCATGGGGCTAACAGTATTGTCTAAAACTGACAGCAGGCTGTTTCCGTTATCGATACCTGTATTCAGTAACTCTAAATTGCGAATGGTGAAACGGTCCATCCATAAAAAATCTTCCCGTTCCATTCGTTGCACAGAAGTGATATGCTGCAAATTGGGATGTTCTGTTTCTTTCAGGTAGTACAGGATCGCACCAGCGGCTACAATGCCATGGTGCATGTCTTCAATACCATATCCTTTGAGTGAATGTGTCTGGAAATGTTTTAATAGGCTTTCAGTAGCAAATGCTTCATCAAATATCCAGCTCTCCATGGTGTAGGTATAAAACTTTATACCAAATACTTCTTTAAAATGCTTTTGATAACTGCGCTGAAAAATAATTTCTGCGGGTTTCAAACTTTGCAGCAGCTTGTCAATATATTCTTCATTACCCTCTGCAATAAAAAATTCACCGGTGGATATATCAAGAAAAGAAATACCCGTGCCGGTTTCTGTAAAATGAATAGCCGCTAAAAAATTATTACTGTTGTGTTCTAATAATTTGTCGTTGATGGCAACACCCGGTGTTACCATTTCTGTTACACCCCGTTTTACAATACCCTTTACTGTTTTCGGATCTTCGAGTTGATCGCAGATGGCAACGCGGTAACCCGCTTTCACCAGTTTATGCAGGTAGGTATCCAATGCATGATGCGGAAACCCTGCCAGTTCACTTGAAGAAGCTGCTCCATTATTTCTTTTGGTGAGTGTAATGCCCAGTACTTTGGAAGTGATGATAGCATCTTCTCCAAAAGTCTCGTAAAAATCACCCACACGGAATAACAGAATGGCATCAGGGTATTTTTGCTTAATGGCCCTGTGTTGCTGCATTAAAGGTGTGTCGGATACTGCTTTTGACATGGGCAACAAATATAATGATGCCACTCAAGCTGTTGTATAGATAAGTACGGATGTGGAAAAGAAAATCACCAGTGGCCTGCGCATGCAGAGATAAGCATATCCTTTACTACGGTCCCATACGCACATTCCCCAGCTTGCCATTCGAAAATCTTCTTTCGTCAGATTCTCTTTTCAGCACATCGGTTATTTGATGAATGCGTTTACCTTTGCGCCATGCGAAAACTGAGCATGGATGAACTGGGGCGTATGTCGGTGGATGAGTGTAAACAGGCACCTAAAAACCCGGTTATGGTGGTGCTGGACAATATACGCAGTATGCATAATGTTGGCAGTGTGTTCAGAACGGCCGATGCTTTTCTGGCCGAAGGAATCTGTTTATGCGGCTATACGCCACAACCCCCGCACCGCGATATCCATAAAACGGCGCTGGGTGCTACAGAAAGCGTTGATTGGATATATTTTGCCACTACCAAAGAAGCTGTGCTGGCATTGAAAGAAAGAGGCTACCAATTATTTGCAATAGAGCAGGCGGAAGGCAGCATTTCTTTGGAAAGGTTTACCTATTCAGCCCAAAAAATTGCGATCATTTTTGGAAATGAAGTGGAAGGGGTAAACGAGGAAGTATTGGCATTGTGTGATGGATGTATTGAAATTCCACAACAGGGGATGAAGCATTCACTAAATATCTCTGTGGCGGCAGGGATAGTATTGTGGAAGTTGTCTGAACCTGGATTGAGGTGATAGAATGAGTTAGAGTGAAACAGGGAAAATAAGGAATGTATCATTTCCAAAGTTTGTCATTCAGAAACTTCAAAATAATTAGATGTTGAAAATAAAAAATTATCTAAGTCTCGTAAAATTCTCACACACTATTTTCGCATTACCTTTTGCGATAATAGGATTTGCTTTGGGTGTTGTAAAAGTATTCGGTATACAGTATAGTGTATTTGCCGGACCCGATTATTTCGACAGATCGCAATATATTCAGCACCTATGTATTGTGTTCCTGCTCGTATTGAGCTGCATGGTTACCGCACGCAGTGCTGCCATGGCTTTCAACCGATACCTTGACAGAAGTTTTGATGCTAAAAACCCGCGCACAGCTATCCGTGAAATTCCGGCGGGTATTATTTTACCTAAGAGCGCATTAGGGTTTACTATTGTATCCTGTTTCCTGTTTATAGTTTCCTGTTTTTTTATCAACAGGCTTTGTTTTTATTTATCACCGGTTGCTTTATTCGTGATTTTATTTTATAGTTATACCAAACGTTTCACCCCTTTATGTCATTTGGTGTTGGGTCTCGGATTATCCCTGGCACCCATTGGTGCATACCTTGCTGTTACCGGCCGGTTTGATTTACTTCCTGTTTTATTTTCTTTCGCCGTTATTTTCTGGGTAAGTGGGTTTGATATTATTTATGCATTACAGGATATTGCTTTTGATCAGTCGCAGCAATTGTATTCCATCCCCAGCGTATTAGGGAAAGCCAAAGCTTTGCGTGTTTCAGGACTACTGCATGTTCTTAGCGCTTCCTGTGTTATTGCCGCAGGTTTTTATGGAGGCTTTCATACTGTATTCTGGGTGGGAGTAATGGTGTTCACCGGAATGCTTATCTACCAGCATTCCATTGTAAAACCCAACGATCTCAGCAAAGTAAATATCGCTTTTATGACAGCGAATGGCATTGCAAGTGTAGTATTTGGTATATTAGTAATTGCTGACCTGTTTATTTTTAATCAGCTGAAGTAAGCAAATAAGAAGTTAGCGATACGAGATATGAATTGGAAAGTGAGTTAGCTAATTCACTACTACTTCTCACTTCCTACTTCTAATTTTGTACTTCGTACTCCTAACCCTGTTCATATAATTTATTTTTATGGCCCGAATACTTTGTATTGATTATGGTGGTAAAAGAACCGGTATCGCCGTTACAGATCCTTTACAGATCATCGCTACTTCTTTAACTACTATTGAGACCAGGGACCTGATTCCTTTTTTAAAAAAATATTTTGAGCAGGAACCAGTAGAACGCATCCTGATTGGAGAACCCCTGAACCTGGATGATACGGCCACTCATGCTACGCCTCTAGTAAAAGCGGCCATCGTTCGTTTAAAAAAAGAATTTCCGTCCATTCCTATACAGACGGTTGATGAGCGGTTTACCTCTAAAATGGCATCCAGGGCAATGGTAGAAATGGGCATGAAAAAAAAGGATCGCCAGAAAAAAGGAAATGTGGACCAGGTGGCGGCTACCATTATGTTACAGGAATACCTTCAATCCATTCGTTAAACCCATTTGACTCTTGGTCTTTTTGCAATACTTTTGCAGCGTTTCATTAAAAAAAGCAGCATTACATGATCTATCCCATTGTGGCCTATGGGGCACCTGTACTAAGAAAGCTAAGCAAGGATATTAAACCGGATTATCCCGGTCTGAGTACCCTGATTGCCGATATGTGGGAAACCATGTATGCAAGTTCCGGAGTGGGCCTGGCTGCACCTCAAATCAACAAAGACATCCGGTTGTTTGTGATGGATAGTGAACAGATATTCGCCAACCTCGAAGAGGATGAGAAGGGAATATATCCGGACGGTCCGGGTGTAAAAAAAGTATTTCTTAATGCACATATCGTTTCTTTTGAAGGAGAAGAATGGGCTTATAATGAAGGCTGCCTAAGTATACCCAAAATCCGCGAAGATATTTTTCGTGCAGAAACCGTAACCATTGAATATGTTGACGAACATTTTGAACCCCAAATGGACACTTTTAATGGCATCACCGCGCGTATAATACTGCATGAATACGATCATATTGAGGGAAAACTTTTTATTGATTACCTGAAACCTTTGCGGAAGAAATTATTACAGGGAAAACTGAATGATATCAGCAAGGGAAAGATCAAAATGGATTATAAAATGATATTCCCTAAATGATAAAATACTGCCTCCTACCTGTACTTTTCTTTTCTGTAAGGCTCTATTCGCAGGATACTTCTGTAATTATTGACGAACACCGTTTTACACTCTCAGAAGTAGTGGTGCGTAATCATTTCGATTATAAAGCACTTATTAACCAGATAAAAGAAGACACCACTTTTTATAAAGCTTTTCGTAACCTGCATATTTTAGGTTTCACATCTTATAACGATATAAAAATGCTGGATAAAAAAGGAGCCGTTAAAGCCTCCTTATTCAGTAAAACTAGGCAGAACCGTGGGGATGGGTGCAGAACCATGGATGTTTTGGAAGAAAACTCAACCGGTGACTTTTACGATAGAAATCATAAGTATAATTACATGACCCCGGAATTATATGCGGGACTTTTTTTTACGAAAGGAAAAGTATGCGGGGAGAATAATATCGTAAAAGGCAGGAACCTGCAAACCAGTGATAAGAAGGGAATGGAGAAACACAAAGAGCAACTGAAAATGTTATTCTTTAATCCCGGAAAAAAAATTTCCGGTATTCCTTTTATCGGTGATAAGCTTGACCTGTACGATGAAAGCGCTCACAAACTTTACGATTATAAACTGGATATCCAGGAATTTCATGGAACACTGAGCTATGTATTTTCCATTCTTCCCAAAGAAGAAAATTTAAAGAACGACAGGATTGTGGTTGACCAGATGGTTACCTGGTTTGATATAAAAACGCTGGAAGTGCTGGCCCGCAATTATTCATTAAGTTATAAGGCCGGGGTGTACGACTTTGATGTGAGTATGGAAGTGGAAATGACAAAATTTAACGGACTCACTGTTCCCAAAATTTTACGATACAAAGGTGATTGGGATGTGATCTTTAAAAAGCGGGAGAAGGCACTTTTTACAGCTACTTTATTTGATTTCAAAAAATAAGGGTCGTGGATGCAACCCTTTACACTGATATACCCCCCTGGTATAGGTGGTTATAAGAAGTTTATAAACTGTTTAAGAAAACCAGAATATCTTTAAGGGGTTTATTTACTGGTGTTACAGAATAGGCTGTTACACTACCTACATCAGTCACATCTTTTGTGCCCAGGTAAAGATCATTGCCTATACGGGAAATGGTTACAATTTTAAGTTTGCTACCTACAGGTATATTACGGGCCGCAAATGAGCGGGATGGATAATCTCCCCGTAAATTCACCACTGTTTTCTGATCAGCAAATACCGCAAATACTACGGTGTTTTTATTAGTAAAATTGAGGGGCAGGATGGTGGTGATTTTTGTTTTAGGTCGTGTACTGTCTATAAAACGTTCCGCAGCTGTCCATCTTAGATTTTTTACAATCATTTCATATCCCTTAATAAGAAGGCCTGTACCAGGGCCCTGGTTAGATGATTTCTGAAATGTTTTTATCAAACTTGTATCCGCATCCCGGTTCCATGTAAAAGCAGTATCTATTCCGGATGTGGGTATAGGATTATTTTCTGTTCCGTTGAAAACCTGTAAATTATTTTTGGTATCCTCTGTATCGCTAAATCTGATTTTAATGGTTGCACCGGGTGCTAATACGAGGTCCTTTCCAGCCTTGGTAACACGTATAAAGAAAGCGCCACCGGTTTCAAGCAGGTTGCTACTGCTGGTAGTGGGTCTGAAAGCTTTGATATAATCCCCTTTGTTTTTAAGCCTTACCAGTTCCAGTTTTATTTTGCCTGTGGGCACTGCCCCACTTGTACTTACACAGGATCCTGCTGTAAAAGAAATCTCAAGGCTATCACCATATTTCAAAGTAGTATCGCGGGCAATTTCAAAAGAATCTACCAGGTTGGCGGGTAACAATAATTCGGTCAGTTCATGTATAGAAGCATTACCCGACACATTTCTTGCCCAGGCCGTATCATTCAGCGGGTGATTGGTATAGGTGATAAAATTATCCGACAGTTCTTTCTTACATGCCGTAAGGAACAACATCGAAAAACAACCCAACATGAATACTATCTTTTTCATAACTCTCTTCTCTTATCTATAGGTTAGATACTACACATCTATCTAACGTTGCCTGTTATTACCTGTTTAAATTAAACCTCAATCCAACCGATATTCCACCCAGACAAAACTTCTGGTTATAGGATGCCTGTGGCGTGGTCATATTTGAAAGATTATACCGGATATAGGGTTCTGCAAAAATATGCAGGTCCTCACCTAATTTTTTTACAATACTAATGCCACCATATAACCCCAGCCCAATATTGCTTTTGTAAACCATATTGGCGTTGCCTTTTGCAATAGGTACCGTAGCCAGTGAACTATCAAGAAGCACACCCTGGTACCATGATGATACATTCAATATAACGCCTGCATTAATCCCAATTTTAAGGTCTTCATCGCCAAACTGGTAGCCTACGGTAACAGGTATATCAAAGCTGCGGAAACGGTTGATGACTGTATTGTTTTTGTAACCTATCTGTTGTAATATGCTGGTATCTCTTACAATCACGGTATCTCCGGGCGCCCTAATGATTGTTCTTACAGAAACAACCGTTATTGTCTTAACCTCGTTTTCGGTACGATACACGTATTTCTGGTTCATCTGTGAATATTGTACGCCGGCTTTTACCAGTATATTATCCGTTATGTGTTTAACCAGTCTAATACCTGCCGTAAAGCCAACCCGCATACTTTCACTACTGTCTTTCCGTAACAGGTATTGTTGGGAAGCGGTATTATTTTTCACTGATCTAAAAGCGAAATCCGGAGAGGTATAAATTTCGAGCTGAAGGTCTGTATTACGGCTCTTACGGTCGGTTGGACAAATTACTACGTTCCTGAACTGGCTGGTATGTTTACCTGCCATCAATTGTTTATCAGAAAGGGTTAATAAACCATCAAAACGATTCAGTCCGGTGGGAATGGTAACCGCCGTGAGAAGGTTAGTATGATAAGGCTCTATAAATTCAAAACTTTTCTCTTCTGTAGTAGATTTATTAATGAGGATAGGATTGCTATTGGCCTGAAGAAGGTTCTTTTCCCTGTCGCTAAAACGATTACCATTTACGACGATTGCTGAATTACCAGGCAATCCATTAATGACTGAATTATTTTTTGATTCCAGGCTGAAAGATGATTTATTACGCAAAGCGGGTCTAAGCAGTGCAGCGCTCTCTGTACCTAAAGCAGAAGGGTTAACGTGTGGAGTGATAGGTGCTGTAGACGCCTGGCTGCTTGTAGCGGGGCTGTTGGCTGAAGCCTCATTGCTTGTGGCTTTTTCTTCCTTTTTGGGAATGCCTGTTATCGCATCGGTATTTGCTTTTTGATCACCATGCAAAGGTTCTTTAGCAGAGGGATCTGAAATAACAGCCGGTTGGTTATTGGGCCGGGAAAGCTTTACATTTTCATTTGTATGCTCTTTTTGAGACGGCTTAGTAATTGCTTTATTCGCAGACCCGGTGTTTGTATTGTTACCCGAAGTAGTATACAGGTAATCGCCTAATGATCCTGCCAGCAATAAGCCCGCTAAAATGGCAATGGCCATACCTGGGTTTCTGAACCACGCAAATCCTTTGCGGTCATCTTTTTCCTGGGGACGCACTTTTTCCCAGAGACCAACCGGTACCGGCGCTGTATAGTCTTTAAGTTTACCACTTACGAAATTATCAAAGGGAGAGGGGTCGGTGATCTTTTCCCAAAGACCGGGTGGAACCGGCGCTTCCTTGTCTTTTATTTTGCCGTTGAAAAAGCTATCGAACTGAGCATCCGCCACCTTGTCCCAAAGACCTGCCGGCACAGGCGCAGCGTGGTCCTTGAGTTTACCATTGACGAAATTATCAAATTCATTATCTAGCATTCTATACAGCAATTTTTTGCAGTTGTAGTATTTGATGTTGCAGCATTTTCCGCGCCTTTACCAACTGGCTGCGGCTTGTGCCGGGTTGAATATTTAACATGACCGCTATTTCTTCGTGGCTATAGCCCTCTATTGCATTCAGGTTAAAAACTATGCGGTATCCTTCCGGTAACTGAGCAATCAGTTTCATCAGGTCATCCTCACCTAAATGAGCATAGGCCTGTGGCCCTATCTGCGGTGTATCGTAACTATTATCATCTATGTCTTTAAAATGCATTTTTTTCTTTTCAAGATGCCTGATCGCAGTATTTACCACAATTCGTCGAATCCATCCCTCAAATGCCCCCTCAAACTTAAACTGACCGATATACTGGAACACTTTAATAAATGCATCCTGTATCATATCCTCCGCTTCCATAGAATCATTGGCATATCGCATACAAACGCCCATCATCTTACCCGCATATCGGTCAAATAGCATGCGCTGGCAACGTGCATCCTGGTTGATACAACCCCTGATAAGTTCGTATTCTTCTGTCAACGAAGTGGTTTTTAGGCAGTTTAGGTTCTATGTATAGATACAGTGGCAACTTACTTCGTTGCCTCGTTTTTGAAGCTTTTTAACAGATACACTGTAAAATCTAACAACAGGATTGCAATCTACGCCGTTTTTAGGCCTTTAAGAACTGATCATGTATGTAATCCACCACGCTTACCAGGCTATTCGTTTCCTTGTATACGGCCAACTGTCTGTCGGCGCCGGTGCCCATTTCAAATATGGTGGAAACATAGTTAATGATATGACGGCTGCCAAGCTCATCTAACACATCGTCAACAAAATCAAGTAGTTCATAGATCAGTGAACGGGTATCTACCTCTATTTCCTTTCCAAAATCGATGAGGGTGCCATCAATTCCGTACCGGCCTGCGCGCCATTTGTTTTCATTGATCAAAGAGCGCTGGTAAATCATAAAGTTCAGGTTTTGTCCACGTAGTTTATAGATCTTGGCGCAGATAGCCTGAAATAGGGCGGCAATCGTAATGGTTTCATTAATTGTCATCGGTACATCGCAGATGCGAAACTCCACGGTATTAAAAAACGGATGTACTCTCAGATCCCACCAGATTTTCTTGGCATTATCAATACAGTTTGTTTTGATGAGCAGGTTCACATAACTTTCGTAGGCCTCAATATTTTCAAAATAATCGGGTATGCCCGTACGCGGAAATTTATCAAAAACTTTTGTACGAAAAGATTTATAACCGGTTGTTCTTCCTACCCAAAAGGGAGAATTGGTGCTGAGTGCATATACATGGGGCAGAAAATAACGGGCGGTATTGGCAATATGAATTGCCATACGGCGATCTTCCATGCCTACATGTACATGTAACCCGAAGATGAGGTTACTTCTGGCGGCTTCCTGCAGTTCATTTACGATTTCGCTATACCGCGCATGATCTGTAATAAGTTGTGTTTCCCAATGACTGAACGGATGGGTGCCTGAAGCGCCCACCCATAGTCCCAGATCACCGGCAATTTTTGCAATATTACCGCGTAAAGAAGCCACATCATTATAAGCCTCATCAATATTTTTACATATATCCGTGCCTACTTCCACCACAGCCTGGTGCATTTCGGCCTTTACTTTGTCCTTAAGAATTTTCTGACCCTCATGAACGATTTTCTGTTCATGACTTTTCAGTTCGCGGGTAACAGGATCTATGACCATGTACTCTTCTTCCACACCCAGTGTAAAGTGTTTATAATCCAGATTTCCCATAAATAGATTGCGTCATTATAAATTGCAGAATTAATTTTAAGATTCGTATTGGTAATTCGATCATTAAAATAGTTTTTTGCCAGTAGTTCCTTTCCGCACATACTCGCCCCAGGTAAGGTTATCGGCGCCGGCTTTATTGGATTGCGCTTTTTCGATAGCAAAAGTTGCCGCCGTTTCTACTACCCAATCAAAGTTTTCCTGTCCCACACTTTTAATATCTGCATCTGGTGCCGGATTACAGAAGTCAATGGCATATGGAACCCCATCGCGCAAAGCCAACTCAACCGTATTAAAATCATAGCCAAGATATTTGTTGATTCGTAATACAATTTCTGTCATTTGTTTCAGCCTTTTTTCTGACGGTTTGAAATCTGCTACATACCTCAAGTGATGAGGGTTTCGGGGTTCGTATGACATGATACGGACATATTTTCCGCCAATACAATAACAACGGTAATATTCCTCAAAAACAATTTCTTCCTGCAACAGCATCACCAACTGGTTGGTCTCACTGTGCTTTTCAAAAAAGTCATCCATGTCGGTAAGCTTGTATACATTTTTCCAGCCACCGCCTGCAAAAGGTTTCATGTAAGCAGGGAAACCAACGTATTCAAAAATACTGTCCCAGTCAAGCGGATAGGCAAGGTTGCTGAATGACTGATCGGAAGTATCCGGCGGTAGATCCCTGGAAGGAAGGATCACCGTTTTTGGAACCGGGACATCAATTTTTGTGGCGAGGCAGTTATTAAAAAATTTTTCATCTGCGCTCCACCAGAAAGGATTGTTGATAACAGCCGTGCCGCAAAGCGCTGCATTTTTTAAATAGGCACGGTAAAATGGAATGTCCTGACTGATCCTGTCAACAATTACATCATACCCACTCGGTTCGCCCTGCATAACTTTATCAATGCGTACGGGTTCTGCCATGATGCCGGGTATATTTTTACTGTTAATGCGTTCAACAAAAGCCATCGGAAAACTTCTTTCCTGCCCGAATAGTATACCAATTTTTTTCATAGCAAAATAATTTGAAGAATGAATAAGCTCAACGCTTGTATTATGATTCAATTTAAGGAAACTGTATTACAATAAGAAATATTAGGTTTCCGCATCCTGATCTCTCTTTGAAAAAGTAGAAAGGATGTTCTTATTCCTGAGATTTACCACCGGATAATTGTTACCATTACATTATTTTTGAAACTATGGCTGAAAGCATAACTAGACAGGTTTCCCCCATTAACTTAACACAGAATATTCTTCACTCTGAATACCTCGAAAGGGAGGTAATCATTGATGTGTACATGCCTGCCATGATGCACACAGAACCTGAACAGTTGAGTTTATTACTTATTAATGACGGGCAGGATTTGCTTACCATGCCTTTTGAAGAAATGCTGAATGACCTGCTAGTACAGGGTTTGATTGAACCGCTGGTATGCATAGGCATTCATTGCGGGCCAGACAGGAAAATGGAATATGGCACTGCTTATTCACAGGATTATAAGGGCAGGGGTGCTAAAGCTGGTTTATATACCCGGTTTGTATTTGATGAACTCCTTCCCTTTATACGGAAAACATATAATATACCTTCCTTCAGGGATAAATCTTTTGCAGGTTTCTCATTGGGGGGCCTGAGTGCTATGGATATTGCCTGGAATCATAGCAGCGAATTTAGCCGGATAGGTATATTCAGCGCTTCACTATGGTGGAGGAGAAAAGGTTATGATGATGGTTATAACGATGAGCAGGACAGGCTTATGCATTTGCAGGTACGCAAAGCTGCTTTTCATCCCTGGCTTAGATTTTTTATTGAATGTGGAACCTTTGATGAAACAGCAGACAGAAATAAAAATGGAGTGATAGATTCGATTGATGATGCGCTGGATCTGATTGTGGAACTAAAATCCAAAGGTTATACAGATGAACATATTCATTATTTAGAAATGAAAGAAGGTTCGCATGATGTGGTTACCTGGTCAAAAGCTTTACCCGCTTTTTTGAAATGGGGATGGGGAAAAACAGTTTGAGGTTTGGGGTTTGAAGTTTGGGGTTGAAAAGGTTTATAATTGTTGAATATTTTTTTGGACGTGAAATGAAAAACCCGGATAAAATAATCCGGGTTTTTCATTTATAGTAAAGTGTGAGATGCTGTATTAGAAAATATACCGTACGCCAAACTGTGCCTGCCATACATCACCAATACCAGTGCCTTTTCTGTAGGTAGTGTAGTTAATACTGTTATTAACGCGGTTTAATCTGTAAAGGGGAACACCGTTTGCATCAACACCTGCAGAGGCTAGTGGGTTAAATGTGTTTACGAAATTACTTACGCCATAGGAAGGTTTGATCAAATTTCCTACGTTGAAAATATCAGCTCTCAGCTGGATGGTATGCCTGTTTTTGCCGATATTTCTAAACAACTCAAGCTGTGTTGAGAAATCGAAACGTACAATATAAGGCTGTAACACACCATTTCTTTCTGTATATTTTCCTCTCCTGTCTTTTAAGTAAGCATCCTGTTCAATGAATGCATCAAAAGCATTTTTTTGATCCTGCACTGAAGCAATTACGGTAGCACCCTGCGTAATTGGTAAGA
Organism: Chitinophagales bacterium; assembly: GCA_038222655.1. GTDB lineage: Bacteria > Bacteroidota > Bacteroidia > Chitinophagales > Chitinophagaceae > Sediminibacterium. The sequence goes on from JBBRHM010000032.1 coordinate 15,853, forward strand.
AATTCATTTGACTTTGGTTTAACGGAACATAGAGTAAATCATTACCGTTAACCCCATCTCCATTCATATCTCCGCTATAAGTATAAGAGAAACGACCCTGGTTTTGAGATTGGCCAAACAGAGAAAACTGCAAGGCAGCAGAATGGCCAAATTCAATACGATAGTTAACAGTTCCAATTACACGATTGCGGATCTCATTATCGCTGTACGCAATATCTGTTTGGTTATTTCCTCTTACACTCTGTATGGCACTCCATGAGCTGGAGGCAATAGAACCTGGAGACATGTAATCACGCGCCCTGGTAAAATTATAAGCCACCATCCAGCTCAATCCTTTTGCTTTGATTGGCTTTTCAATTTTAATCGTGGCCGTCATGGAACCTCCCAAAGGACCACTTTCCATTACCGTAGCATCCGTAATTTTCGGATTAATGCGGACTGCATTGTTGAAAGCAGCTCCTGATAAGCCCACACCGCCAAAGCGGGGTCTTGCATCAGGGCCATTAAAATTGGTTACAGAAGGTTTCAGGTTGGCATTATAGTAATTGATATTAGACAAACTCTGTGTGTATATAAACTCGGCTGTTGCAACGATGTCTTTGAACAGCTTCTGATCCACCGCTATGTTGCTGCGAAGTACCTGAGGGAAACGGAAATCCTTTTCTGTAGTTGCGATATTGTAGGAAGATGCCGGTATGCCAGGCGTAGGTAAATAACTTGGGTAATTAGAGGGTGTATTTGGGTTGAAAGGATAAGCGGCCGTGTTGTTTGTATTAACACCACCGTTTAAAACACCATTGTTACCAACCTGGTTGCTTATAAATACAAAGGAGGGTCTACCGGTGAATAAACCAATACCACCACGAACCTGTGTGGTTTTGTCCCCTTTGATATCATAGTTAAAACCAATTCTTGGACTAAACATCAACTTGGCAGATGGGAGCTGCGAAGTACTCAGTTTTACTGATTGTAAATTATTATCAGTAAAATTTAAACCGTCAACTTCTGTATTGGCATAACCTGAACCTACAAAATAAGGAACCTCGAAACGGATTCCATAAGTAAGACTAAAGGTTGGATCCAGATTTACATCATCCTGAATATAAGCAGCGATCTGGCGGGCTTTCGTAGTTACCAGCCAAGGACCACCCCCAGGAAGGTTACTGAAATTAGCACGGTAATTTCTCATAAATACCGGGCTGAAGCTTGCATTAGGATTACTTAAATATCCATTGGCTGCTGTATAAAAATCACTCAGGTTGTTAAAAGTATACACACCATTGATCAGTGGCGTGAAGCCATTGGTGAAAGTAAAACTTTCATAAGAAATACCTGCAGACAGGGTATGCTTTCCTGTATAAGCAGTTATGTTATCGCTAAACTGCCAGGTATCTGTATTCAAAAGGTTATTAGGTGTAAATGGATCATTACCAAAAGAGATATAATTTAAGCTCTGGCTCGATTCAGCGCTTGGAACATTTGAAGCACCGGAAGTGGGCGTGGTTATGAGCGGGCTGCTGCCATCCTGAATATCTACTAATGGAAAGTTACCACCTTTTACCGCCCTGAAATCCCTGTTGGCTGTATAGCCGAAAGTCATTTCGTTGCTTATTTTGTTGCTAAATCGGCTGTTTAACTGGCCAATAATACCATAGATATTATTATTGATAACATAAGCGGAATTGGCATAGGCAAGAGAATTAAGACTACCCCTGTTACCATTGGTTGTGTTACTGCTGCTTATCTGTACATCTCTTTTTGATTTCAAGAGGTTACCACGAATGCTCAACTTATGTTTGTCGCTAAGGTTCCAGTCGAGACGGGCTACTGCCTTATCACTTTTAGTTACAAAGGGGTACCCTTCGTAAGCGCCTGTTTCATAATTAAATTTTGTTTTCAGAAAATCAGACAAAGTCTGCAGATCAGAAGCTTTTACACGGGTAGTATTGCCGCTAATGGGGGTAGCGCCATTGCTTGCATCAGCTGTTAGGGTAGTGCCTATATCGTTTCTTCTTTCTGCTTCATAATTAAGGAAGTAGAATAATTTATTTTTGATAATGGCTCCTCCCAGGCTTACACCATACTGTTTTACATCGAAAGCAGTGGTTACTACATCCTGTTTTCCGCCCGTACCTGCTTTTGTTCCTACAAAGCCTTCATTTCTGCGGTTATAAAATGCGGTTCCATGAACGGTGTTGGTACCACTTTTGGTAATAGCATTAATACTGGCACCGGTAAAACCTGCATCTCTTAAATTGTAGGGAGATACATTTATCTGTATTTCCTGCAGTGCATCCAAAGAAATAGGAGCAGAGTTGGTTTGCCCACCATTGAGGGCGCTTAATCCAAATGAGTTATTAAAAATAGAACCGTCAAGGGTTAAGTTAATAGCCCTGTTATCCTGGCCCGCAAATGACAAGCCATTAGATTGAGGTACCACCCTGATTAAATCGGTTATGTTGCGGTTGATAGTTGGCGCTATACCAATCATTCTTGAGCTGATGTTGGTAGACGCACCTTTTCTGTCTTTTGAAATAAGTGCCCCTCTGCGGGTAGTAACTCCATTTACAACCACTTCCGTAAGTTGAGAACTGGATTCGATCATTTGAACATCAATTACCACGGGTTCACCTAACTGAACAACCACATCATTAATCACTTCAGGTTTTAAGCCAACAAAAGAGAAAGATAATTTGTATGGACCACCTACGCGTAAACCTGGTAAGGTAAATCTGCCCGTACCAGAAGTAGTTGTCTTGTATCTTGTACCGGATGGTTCATGTATCGCTTCTACTGACGCACCTGCCAGTGACATGCCTTTTCCATCTTTCACATTACCGGTAATGGTACCGGATGTTACCTGAGCCAGCGATGCAATGGCTATTAATAAAGCCGGGAGCATCACTAAAAATCTCTTTAAATTTCGCATTGTAGCATAGTTTTAGATTTTGCAAATATGCCACTTAAACCCCGATCCTGTATCTAACTTTCCAAATTAATGTTAAATTAATATTTATCAGACCCGAAATGTTGATTAAATGGTGATAAAACCCCCTTTTTTTGTGTTCTAAAACCCGGAAAAAATTGTCCCATACGTCTAATATAAAGTGATAGTAAATTTTCCTAGAAGGTAAGTCTGAGGCCAAACTGGCAACTCCAATAAGCACTATACGCCGGCGTTTTACTATTACTGGTTTTCCAGGGGGTTGTGAGAAGTAAACCGGGATCGAAACGGTATTGTGGGGTAAGATCTGTCTCACTCAGATACCCCACAAAATCTATAAGACTGAAATTATCATTAGGCAGGAAATATTTCTTGCCCCAATTGGGGTTAATAAAGTTTGCTACATTGAACATATCGCAGGTTAATTGAACGCGGTAAAACTTATGTGAAAATTTCAATACGATATCCTGTGTTATTTTAAAGTCAATTACATGCGTAAAAGGTGTTCTGCATCCATTTCGTTCTGCATAATTTCCCCGGCGGCTTTGCAGATAGGAATCAAGACTGATATAAGTTTCCAGCGCCTCTTTTTGTTGTTGCGGTGTATAGGTTATTCCGTTAACTGTATTGGGAAGAAAGATCATGCCTCCAAGATCATCCTTTGTTGGAACATATAGGAGATCGTAAAATCCGGATCTGACATCATCCCTTGTTACACTGTTATTATTGTATACATAACTGAATGGGGAGCCGGACTGACCTCTATAACTTATCGATAAAGTGGTTGACATTTTTTTATGCGCATAAGTGAACTTCCTGTTTATCCATGCAAATATTCTGTGACCCGTACTGAAATCGGAACGGGACGGGGTAAGGTAATTTCTTCCATTCACTGTTTCCATGGATCGCCATTGACTTACATTAACAGAGCTGGTACCTTCATTCAAAACTACCGAATGACCAAATCCATAATTCAATTCAAAATTCCATGCTGCAGATAAACGTTTAGCAAGGGTGGTGCTAAAATTATAGGCATAACCCTTATGGGAACTGTTGTTCCCGAGAATGATTGCATAATCATACGGATTAGAACTATCCGCGTTTAATGGAATTTTTGCATTATTAACCAATGTGTAAACGCTCCTGTTATCAGGTCCTTTGGCATGATCTAGCGGAGGTAACAAATTACTATTGGTATAATTTATTTCGCTAAGGTTTTTACTCATCATGGCTTCTGCGGAAACTGACCAGTTATTACCCAGGTTTTTTTCTATGACCAAAGAAGTTCTCAGTAATGAGGGCATACGGAAGGAAGTGATCATAAGATTCAAGGGTTCTTTATTTATTACTGCGCCGATTTCACTGGCCTGCCATTGGCGATAAGGATCGGGCCGGAAACGAATACGATGAAGTTGTGCAGCATTGGCAATATAACCTCCTATGAAAATACCATTGTTATTATATACGCCGCCGGGCCATGCAAGCGGCACCCGTCCTGAAAAAATGCCAATACCTCCGCGTACTAATAATTTGTAACGCGGCACTTTAAATAAAAAGCCTGCTCTCGGTGACAGCGATGGTGGTATGTGTGGTTGCCTGCCGGAAAGTAAAGGTTGCACATTCCAATACTCTGTAAATTTTGGAATAGCGACATCGTTTACATACTCATTCGTAATCGGTTTTGTAAGAAATGTATATTGATCCATCCTGAGGCCAAATTGGAGGATAAAACTGGCCGATAACCGCAGTTCATCATTTACAAACAAAGATGTTTTCAGCATAGCAAACCTGGCAGCCGCAGCTGTGTGGTCATTGTTGATACTATCGATCAAAGAAAAACCTAACTGGTATACAGAGGGCGCTGCATGGGTAAGAAAATCAGTGAGGGAGGCATAGGTATAATTGCCAAAACTATTTTGTATAAATGTATTGAACACCTGGTTATACTCGCAGTCAATACCGGCGCTCCCTGCATGTCTTCCCAAAGTGAAATGTATTTTATCAGACAGGGTCCAATTTTTTTGTGTGAGCAGATTTATGGTGGAACTATTATCTGTTCCAAAAATAAATGCACCCTCTCCATCATTTATTCTCACTCTGGGAAAAGCCTTCCCGGCGGGCGCGCGGTCATCTGTTACATCGGTATACGTAACTAATAATTTATTGCCTGTGTGTTTGCCGATGATACTCTTCCATTCTAAAGAAGAGGACCATGTTGTAGAAAATAAGGCAAACCCATCATTACTGAAATGAATGGTGTTAGCATTACTGGCATTGGTATTAACCCTTTGTCCGTATGTGTACCGGTTACTTACAGAAAGCTTATGCCTGTTGTTGATGTTCCAGTCAATACGCGTTACGATCCTGTCTGTATTAAGGGTTTCAGGGTTGTTCAGAAAGCTGCCCACATCGTATCCATAATTAGATCGTACACTATTGGCCAGAATAAAAAGGGTATTGCTATTTTTTGTATTGCCTTTGTATTCATTAAATAAAAATGGCTGCGGATAATGTTCTCTCTGCAACTCAGTATTGATAAAATAAAAAATTTTATTTTTTGTGATGGCACCCTGTAAGCGCATCCCGGAAATTTTTCTATACAATTCATATCCCGCAGTCGTTTTTTCTTTGGAGGTTGCGGGTGCTTTACCCGTAAGGGTTTCGTTGCTGAAAAAATAATACAGCGATCCTTCTGTACGGTTTGTGCCCGACCGGGTTATTGCATTGATTCCTGCACCCGTAAAATTTCCAACAGAAGCATCATACGGAGAAATAACAACCTGTAACTGTTCAATGGCATCAATGGATAATGGAGATATGCCCGCCTGCCCGCCATTGGTGCCGGATGCAGCGAGTCCGAATACATCATTATTTACTGCGCCGTCAATATAAAAAGTATTATAGCGGTTATTTTGTCCGGCAAATGATATCGCCCCTTCATTACTGCCAATCAGTGTTGCGTGTGGCAAGGCAGTTAGATATTCATGCAGGCTCCTGGAAGCAGAAGGAAGAAGGTTTAGTTTATCCTTCTCCAAAATAATGTCGGTATTATTTTTACCCCACCCATTATTTTTTCGGATGGATGAAACCGTTATGTTTTGAAGTGGAGAAAATTGAGCGGTTAGAGAAAAATCAACCTGTAGCTGTTCACCAAGATTTACATAGATACCCGATTTTTTTTCATCGCTATAATTGATAAAAGAAACGGCTACAGTATAGGGCCCACCCGGGGTAAGGTTATCGATATGAAAAATACCTGCGCGGTTTGCCTGCGAAAAAAACATGGTCCCCGTAGGTTCATGCAAAGCTTTAATAGTAGCGCCCGCCAGTTTTTGTCTGTTAATGTTTTGGATGATACCACCCATACTACCCGTGGTGTTCTGCGTGGTCGCCAATATAGGAACAAGAAAAACAAGCAGGCAGCACAAGCAAATTATTTTGCCGAACATGGTATTTTTTTAAGTAGCTAAGAACGCCAATACCAGGTTGCGCTTATCAGGTATTTACCGCTTAAAACAACCGTGAAAAAGACAGTCATGTTTGCGTTATTGGTAAAATGTTTGAGGGGGAACCCTAATTGTAGAGCCTGCGTTGTAATTTTGCGCGACAATTTATTACTATGTTAGACAGGATCGAAGACGCGATCGAAGACATCCGCAATGGTAAAATGGTGATTGTGGTGGATGATGAAGATCGCGAAAACGAAGGCGACTTCATCATTGCCGCAGAGCATACAACGGCTGAAGTGATCAATTTTATGAGCAAAGAAGGACGGGGACTGATATGCGCAGCTCTTACTGAAGAGCGCTGCAGGCAACTTGAACTGGAACCCATGGTTACCTCCAATACTTCTTTGCATGAAACCGCCTTTACCGTGTCTGTTGACCTTATCGGTGAGGGAACTACTACGGGTATTTCGGCGCAAGACAGGGCAAAAACCATACTGGCACTGGTTAATCCCAATACCAAAGCATCTGAATTGGGAAGGCCGGGACATATATTTCCTTTACGTGCGAGGGAGGGTGGTGTTTTACGAAGAACGGGTCATACAGAGGCTTCTGTGGATATGGCAAGGTTGGCCGGACTTTCGCCAGCTGGGGTTTTGGTAGAAGTGATGAATGAAGATGGCACCATGGCACGTTTACCCGAGCTAAAAGAGATTGCAAAGAAATTTAGCCTGAAAATAATTTCTATCAAGGACCTGATCGATTACCGGTTACAGGCCGATTCATTGATCGAAGAACTGGTAAGGGTTGACATGCCTACTAAATATGGTCATTTTACATTGGTGGCATTTAAAGAAAAAATTTCAGGTGCCGAGCACCTGGCATTAATTAAAGGCACCTGGGCAAAAGATGAAGCGGTGCTTACAAGGGTACACAGCAGTTGTTTTACAGGAGATATACTCGGAAGTTTTCGTTGCGATTGCGGAGAGCAACTGCACAAGGCAATGGCCATGGTTGAAAAGGAAGGGAAAGGAATTATTCTTTACATGAACCAGGAAGGCAGGGGTATAGGATTGATCAATAAACTGAAAGCATACAAATTACAGGAAGAGGGAATGGATACGGTAGAAGCCAACCTGCACCTGGGTTTTGGGATGGATGAAAGAGATTATGGGGTAGGTGCACAAATGCTTCGGTATTTAGGGGCCACCAAACTTAAACTCATGACTAACAATCCACGCAAACGTGCGGCCCTGAAAGGTTATGGTCTCGAAATGGTGGGCATCGTGCCCATTGAAGTGTATCCAAATTCGCATAACTTAAAATACCTCGAAACCAAGCGCGATAAACTGGGGCATGAAATTCTGGGAGAATAGGTTTATTTATAAACCTGAAACAGAAATCAGGCAACATTTCCCCGTCCTTGCGAGGAGGAACGACGAAGCAATCTGTATGCTTTCACTTCAGAAACTCTGCAACGGGGAACACAGACTGCTTCGTTCCTCGCAGAGACGAAAAAGCAGTCTGTGTTACGCAGAATCAGCAAAAATGTTGAATGTTAAATGAGTATCCATTTAACATTCAACATGGAATAGTGTCATCATCTTTGATAATGCGTTGGCTCTGCGTCTTCTTTTTCTTTCTCTTTATCGTATGCCCTGATAATGGCTTTCACAAGTTTGTGACGCACCACGTCTTCTTCATTCAGTTCTATCTGGGCAATGCCTTCAATGTTTTTTAAGATACGGGTAGATTTCTCCAGCCCGCTGCGCATATTTCTTGGCAAATCCACCTGTGTGGGATCGCCGGTAATAATGGCTTTGGCATTGGCACCTATACGGGTAAGAAACATTTTCAATTGCAGATCATTGGTGTTCTGCGCTTCATCCAGAATAATGAATGCATTGTCGAGTGTGCGACCGCGCATATAGGCCAATGGTGCAATTTCGATGGTACGCGTGCTCATGTAGTAACCCAGCTTATCAGCGGGAATCATATCATCCAGTGCATCATATAAAGGACGCAGTTATGGATCGATCTTTTCTTTTAGATCACCCGGTAAAAAACCCAGGCTTTCGCCAGCCTCAACAGCAGGTCTGGTTAAAATAATTTTTTTAACCAACTTGTTTTTCAAAGCACGCACAGCCAGCGCCACAGCGGTATAGGTTTTACCTGTACCTGCGGGTCCGACGGCAAAAACAATATCGTTACGGTCCACGGCCTGCACCATTCTTTTCTGGTTGTGTGTTCGTGCCCTTACGGTTTTGCCGTTGGGTCCGAATACAAGTATGTCGTTGGGATTTCGGTCAACAAAATTGTCTACCGTTTCGGCATCATCACCGCCTAAAATCTGTTCAAAATAAATTTCGCTTAAATGACCGTTTCTTTCCAGGTACTGAAGGATGAGATCAATTTTTTCTTTTGCTGTTTCTATCTGTTCCGGAGCCCCGCTCATTTTTAATTGCGTCCCGCGGGAAAGGATCTTTAACAATGGGAATTTCTTTTTCAGCAAATCTAATTTTCCGTTGTTTACTCCAAAGAATTCAATGGGATTAACGGATTCGAGGTTAATAATTGTTTCAGTCAAACTTTTTCACAATTTAAGGGTTGACAGATATAGTACCGTACTTTTTAACACACCCATTTCAAATGTAATTCTATATAACATTCCAATCCTAACACTTCTTATTAACAGGTGTGGATAGAAAGTAATACAAAATTCAGGCCGGGTACTGTGAAAGATTTTTGAACTGGGATTTTTTTGATTTTTAAGGGTATCGAGCCTATTTAAAAACCATGATCAGCTTTTCTGGAATACTATTGTATTTTTTTTAACGCGGCTATAGTGGCTTCTGGGTCGGATGATTTAAAAACGGTATTGCCAGCTACCAGTACATCAGCTCCGGCATGAACAATGGCAGCTGCATTGTCTAAGGTTACCCCACCATCTATTTCTATCAGTGTCTGTAAACTTTTTTCGTTGATCATTTTTTTAAGGGTGCGTATCTTTTCAATCGTATGTGGAATAAATTGCTGACCGCCAAAGCCAGGGTTTACGCTCATAAGAAGCACCATGTCAATATCATGCAGTATATCACTTAATACATGAACGGGTGTATGTGGATTTAATGCCACACCTGCTTTCATGCCGAGGCTTTTAATCTGCTGAAGATTGCGGTGAAGATGTGGGCAGGCCTCTATGTGAACGGTTAAAATATCGGCGCCGGCTTTTTTAAAAGCTTCTGCATATTTACCGGGTTCTACAATCATCAGGTGTACATCACAGATTTTAGTGGTGGCCTTGCGCACTTTTTCTATGATAAGAAAACCAAAACTGATATTGGGAACAAACTGTCCGTCCATTACATCCAAATGAAACCAGTCGGCCTGGCTTGCATTCAGCATATCACAATCTTTTTGCAGATTCAGAAAATCGGCACTCAATAAAGATGGGGCTATAATTGGCATATAACTGTTTTGGTATGCGAAATTGAGCAATTTATGTTTGGGTACGTAAATTTATTTTACACCCAGTCTTTTCAATGCTTCCGACGCTTCTTTCAGCTTAGGGTCAAGGGTTACTGCTTTCTGATAGTTAGCAACGGCTTCGCTTGTATTGTGTAATGCTTCCTGGCATTTTGCCAGCCAGTAATAGCCATCGGGGTAAGTATTCTTAAGCGTTACCACCGACTGGAACACATTCAGCGCCTCATTTATTTTTTTATCTTCAAAATACAGAAAACCTTTTTCCATATAGGCCTCCATATAGTTGAGGTTATTGAAAAGGCAGTTATTAAAAGATTCCATTGCTTTTTGTTTGTTACCAGTTCTGGCATAATACACCCCGCTTATAAAATAGCTATGCGCAGTATAGTCTCTTCCCAAATGCAAAGCGTTTACCTGTTTACAAAGCAATAAAGAGGTAGCATCTTTTTTTTCTGCCAGAAGATTGGCGGCTGCCAGTAAGGCATCGGGTGCAGGATAGATACGGATCGCATACCGGTAAGATCGCAAAGCGCCTGCTGTATCTTTCGTATTTTCCTGCAGCAATGCGTTCCGATACCATAATCCATAATTCAGACTGTCTTTTTGTAGCAGCGAATCCATCTGTGCCATTGCCTCACGGTAAGCACCAAGGCTGTCAAAAGCATCTACCAGTTGCAAACGCAGTCCTGCACTATCGGGGTTTTGCTTTGTTCGGGCAAGTAATTCCTTAACATGCACGGGCATATCCTCACTGGTAATTGTGTTGTGGGATTTGTCTGGGGGTTCATTATGGCAACTTAACAAAACCAACCCTAACACGGCGGTACTCCATTTTTTCATGTCACAAAAATAAGCGGAAGGGTTGTGTAGTGCGATTTTTTGATAAAAGACTCTTTGAGCTATCAAGCAAAAAAATTTATCTTTCGTACTTAAAAGACAAAAAACATGCAAACAGGCTTAGTTCACTTACATAATTTTATGCGCTGGATTATTCTGGTGCTGCTGCTGATTTCTATTGTGAAAGCATTGGCAGGCTGGCAAAATAAGAAGGTATTTTCTGCAGGTGATAGAAAACTATGGCTGTTTACGATGATCAGTGCGCATATTACCCTGTTACTGGGACTTTACCAGGTAGGATTTGGGCGTTATGGAATGTTCTCTACCACTTTGCCCGATGGCATCTCATTAATGAAAGATAAGTTCTATCGCTTTTTCTGGGTAGAGCATCCTGTGTCAATGATCATTGCCATTGTGTTGATTACACTGGGCTATGGGATGGCTAAAAAAACAATAGCGGATAATCTGAAATATAAAACTGCTTTTTGGTATTTTCTGATGGCTTTGGTACTGATACTGGCTGCCGTTCCATGGCCTTTCAGGGAAATTGTGGGAAGACCGCTGTTGCCCGGAATGAATTGATAGGATGAGGATAGTACAGGTACTGTAAACCATGCGCATGAATACTGCTGCTCAGTCAAATAAATCGTATGCCATTACTGTTTTAAAAATCGGTTTTATTGCCGGTTCACTGGATATATTATCGGCATTTGTTTCTTATTACTTTGCTACCGGTACAAACCCATTAAAGGTTCTGAATTATGTGGCCAGCGGTGCGTTCGGAAAAACAGCGGCTTATGGGGGCGGAGCAGGTATGGCTTTACTGGGCTTATTGTTTCATTACCTGATTGCGTTTGCATTTACGTTGTTCTTTTTTTGGGTATATCCCAGAATCAAATTAGCATTAGTGAATAAATTTCTACTCGCACTTATTTACGGCTTGTTTACGTGGTTAGTGATGAATAAGGTGGTAGTGCCTTTGAGCAATATAGTAAAACCGGCAACCTTTAATTGGGGGAATGCGATTAAAAATATGGTGATATTGATTTTTATGATAGGGCTACCTATTTCATTGGGGGCGGAAAAATATTATTCGAAAAGAATCGAGCATGAATAGAAAAAAGAACGCCGCAGGTTCCCAGATTTGAAAATATTTTTTTAACGGAAACCATTTCATAATCTGCGAAGCTGCGGCCCAACCATTTGTTTTACGCTTTCATCAACCCGATAAACTGTTTCATCTCATCCAACGTTCCAACGCTCACCCTTCCCCATTTGCCATCCGGATAATTCATAGAACGAAGAATTACATTTTTCTGCAACATATCTTTCGCAAAGTCGCCCGGGTAATTGCCGAGAGGGAAGAATAAAAAATTGGTATAAGATGGAATAACGGCAATGTTCATATCCTTCAAAGCTTTGAAAGTATAATTGCGTGCCACTGCATTCTTTTCTTTACAGGTAGTACAATGCGCTTCATCCTGTAAACTCGCCAATGCTGCCGCCATGGTAAGATTACTTACCGTTATTTGTGCGTTGCTAAAATAATTCTGCTCCAATGATTTGATGACGGTGGGATGTGCAACAAGAAAGCCAATTCTTAACCCTGCCATGGCGTGTATTTTCGAAAAAGTTCTTACTACAATAATATTCGGGTTCGTATCAATCAAACTTATCATCGACTCATTATCTGGCGGATTTAGAAAATCTATATATGCTTCATCAATAATAACCACTGCTTTTTTGGAGGCTTCTGTACAAAAATTCTTAAGGGTATTCACGGGTACAATGGTAGTACTGGGGTTAGCAGGATTGCATATATACACCAGCTGTGTTTCATGGTCAATGGCTTGTAATAGGGCAGGCAGATCATGTACTTTATCGGCTGTGAGGGGGATCTCCACCACTTTAGTACCTATTTTTTTAGCTGTGTTAGGCAGTATGCCAAAAGTAGGGGTTGCCGTAACCAGATTGCCTTTACTAAAGTGCCTGGCCAGCATATTCAGCGCGTCGCCAGACCCGGCTGTAACCAAAAGCTGGTCGCTGCTAACATGGTAATGAGCGGCAAGTTCTTTTTTAAAATCCTGTAAGGAAGAAACATTGAACTGGTAACGGTTTGCCTGGGTAAGCATACTAATGATGGCTTCTCTGGCTTTAGGTGAAATGCCATAGGGGTTTTCGTTGGAGCCAAGGTTGATCAGCCCTTTATCAGCACCGAAATTTCTTAATAACCCTTCTTCATTTGCCATGGTTGGCAGTGTAAAGCCAAGTGCCAATGCCGCAAGAGAATTTTGTTTTAACCAGTCGCGGCGGTTTACAGGATTGGGCATAACGGTAGTTTTAGAATGATAAGGTACAAATTCTTTTTTGTAC
>JBBRHM010000033.1:0-27088 GCA_038222655.1 Chitinophagales bacterium
TGATTTTGATGGCAAAAGTAATTTTTTTGAATGGTTTTAAGCGGGAACCCGGTTTTATAAAATATTTATTTTACTTAGCTGATTCTTACGGATTTTTGTTGATACAGACCCCCATGCGATTTTTGACAGGAAATATAACCATTGGTAATTGGAAGATCGCAGTGCCGGTGTTCCTTTGGTTTGCATTGGCCATGTTAGCTGGCATTGCAGAAATTAGCCGGGGGCTATCATCTATTAATAATTACGAAATATTTGCAGGTGTTTTTCACCATACCATACGGCAAACAAATCTATATGTTCCGTATCCTGCCGAATACATTGATACCAATCATTACGGCCCCCTCTTTAGTATATTGATTGCCCCATTTGCCTTACTGCCAGATTATATCGGTTGTTTTTTCTGGTGTGTGGCCAATGCATGGGTTTTGTTTTTTGCCATCAGGCAATTGCAACTAACCCCTTACCAGCAAAATATTATTTTACTGATTGGGTTGATTGAAATGATGACATCCATTCACAATGTCCAGTTTAATCCTATGCTTACAGGATGGATTATGCTGAGTTATGTTCTGGTTGAAAAAGAAAATGATTTTTGGGCGACATTTTTTATTGTAGCCGGGTTTCTTATAAAAATTTATGGTATTGCCGGCATCGCTTTTTTTTGGTTCTCTAAAAACAAATTGAAATTTGTACTCTCGTTTATTTTCTGGTTTGTGGTTTTGTTCTGCCTGCCAATGCTCATATCCTCGCCGGCCTTCATTATTCAGTCGTATAAAGACTGGTACAACTCTTTAGTGGAAAAAAATGCACAGAATATTAATGCAGAAGATGCCAACCTGATGCAGGATATTTCGGTAATGGGTATGATACGCAGAATATTCAAAACGGATCAACTGCGCAATTATTGGATAACCTTACCTGCCGCGGTTTTATACGCAGTGCCTTTTTTGCGGGTTCGTCAATACAAAGCGGCTGCTTTTCGCATGAGTTATCTTTGCCTGGCAATGATTGGTGTGGTTATCTTCAGTTCCTCAGCTGAGTCATCCACGTTTGTAATTGCAGTAACCGGTATCGGCGCCTGGTATGTAATACAGGATACATCGCGCAAAAAATTTACAAATGGATTGCTATTATTAGTCATCGTTCTTACCAGCTTATCAGCCACCGATCTGTTTCCCCGCTATGTGCGTGAGCATTTGATACTTCCTTATTCTTTAAAGGCATTCCCCTGTTTTATTGTTTGGTGTGTTGTAATGTACAATTTGCTGTTTAAAGATTTTACAAAGCCTATTGTTCCAAAGTCTAACTCACCTGCGGTAAACTAAACTGCGCCCCTTGCGCCTATCTGTGAAAATTTTTCATATAAGGCCCAGCTACGGTTAAAACATTCATAGTAGGCAACTTACCAAATAACTTGTATTTTGCTGTACCATAATAAACCAGTGAGGTTACTTGATGAAGAAACGAATTTCTATAGTGGTACCCGTTAATAATGAGGAAGCGAATATCAGTGTATTGATAACTGCACTGAAAGATGTTTTTCTTTCACTGCCCTATTCTTATTCGGTCATCTTTGTTGATGATGGCAGCACCGATGGCACTCTGAATGAATTGAAACGGGAGAGCGCAGCTGCTACAAATATTTTTTTCATCTCGCTTGCAAGAAATTTCGGACACCAGAATGCGCTGAAAGCAGGGCTGGACATGGTTGATGGCGATTGTGCCATTATGATGGATGGGGATATGCAGCATCCGCCGGCACTTATTCCTGAAATGCTCCAACTATGGGAATTAGGAAATGATGTGGTATACACCATCCGCAAAGATCATAAAGAGATACCAATGATGAAACGTAAAACATCTAATATGTTTTATAACCTCATCAATAATTTGTCTGATATTGAACTTGAGCCGGGTACCGCAGATTTTCGTTTAATGGATAGTAAAGTAGTGGCAGCTTTCAGGACCTTTACAGAAACTGATTTGTTTATGCGTGGCCTGGTAAAATGGATGGGCTTCCGGCAGATAGGTATTGAATATGATCCGGCACAAAGAACGCAGGGCAAATCAAAATACACCGTTAAAAAAATGATACGGTTTGCTTTGCAGGGTATTACCTCTTTTAGCATACGACCACTCTATATTGCCGTATACCTCGGTTTTATATTTTCGCTCTTGTCTTTATTATACGTTCCTTATATTATTTACAGTATTTATTTTGGACATGCCATTTCAGGCTGGGCCTCTATGATCGCTACGATTGCTTTCTTTGGGGGTTTGCAGTTGATGATACTCGGTATTATAGGCATGTACCTCGGTAAGCTCTTTATGCAAAGCAAGCAAAGGCCGCATTATATTGTAAAAGAATCAAACTTAGTATAATGAACCGCTATGTGCTGCTGAGTTTTGATGTGGAAGAATTTGATATGCCTCTTGAATATGGGTTTCCCATCAGCGCCCAGGAACAGATGGAGGTTGGAAAAAACGGGCTTGAAGCCATAGGGTCGCTATTGATGGATACAGCTATTACCACTACCTTATTTACCACTGCTAATTTTGCTATGCAATTCCCCGATACTATCCGGCAATTGGCGAATAGGCATGAAATTGCTTCGCATACTTTTTATCATTCTTCTTTTCGTAACGAGGACCTTGTATTATCAAAAAATAAATTGGCAGAAATATCAGGTCAGGCGGTAACGGGGCTTCGTATGCCCCGCATGCGAAAAGTGAGTATGGAAGAAGTAAAGAAAGCAGGCTACTTATACGATTCCTCTGTTAATCCAACCTGGCTACCTGGGCGATATAATAATCTTCAGTTACCGCGTACCATCTATACAGAAGAAGGAATAAAAAGAGTACCCGCTTCCGTTTCTCCTCATATTCGCATACCGCTTTTCTGGCTTAGTTTTAAAAATATTCCTTATCCGATTTATAAGGCATTAGCAATGCAGGCACTCAGGAAAGATGGGTATCTCTGCCTGTATTTTCATCCATGGGAGTTTACGGATATTGATAATTTTGGCTTGCCTGCCTATACAAAAAAACCGAATGGAGTAGAGCTACTTAACCGCTTACACCAACTGGTTAACGATCTGAAAAATGAAGCCGATTTTATTTCGATGAATAGTTATCTAACGCGCTTGCAAGCGAATTGATTTTGCAGTAACCTGCTGAGATTTCGGGTATAAAAAAAGCTCCTGACAGGAGCTTTTTTTATACATACAGTCTTTCTTATTTTTTTGCACCATGGTAAACACTTACCGCACCATACAGCGATACTTCAAGAATTACTTTTTTATCGCCATCTTCCAATGACACATAGTAGTTTTTATCGCCATCCTGGTCAAATTCAATACTCTCCGCTACTTGGTAAGCAGCATATTCTTTATTAATCCGCTGAATAGCATTCAGGGGTAACTTTTTAAAATCAATTTTACGGCTGAAAGCTATCAGTTCGCCTTCGGTACCATAATAAGCATCTACCGGTTGATCAACCAGTGTAAAGGAAGCTTTGGTGTACGTTTCACGAAAGCTCCACGTAACATTGGATGCACCAGTAAACTGTGCTTCAAAACTACTTTTTACTTTGTAACTAACTTTGTTTACATCCAGTGCGAAAGCGCTGCTTCCTACTGTTACAACCAGAATGGCTGCGATAAAAATTTTTTTCATGGTTTTTGTTTTAAATTTTTTAATTGTTTTGGTTTGATGCAAATGACAGACCAAATGTATACACCCTCTTTAGCCATCTGGTAACTATAGGATGAGAATGTCCTAAAATACCGTTAGCTGGTATGAACGGTTAGTGATAGTTTTTTCGACTGGGCAAATGCTAGTCCCAAAATCAATAGCAGTATGGGCTTGACACCATTTCTTAAGAAAATCACAAATGCCGTAATGAAGTGGTTAAATTTTAAAAGTGGTTTGACAGAGGTAGGAAAGTGAAGTAAAAAATAAATTTTGATCTTTTCATTATTATTTAGATATTTGACTAAATATACAAATAACTAAATAATTGAATGCACCCTTCAAGGCCCTAAACGATCCTACCCGGCGCGAAATACTGGAACTACTAAAAGTTAGTGATCTTACTGCAGGTGAGATCGCAGACAGGTTTCATATTTCGAAACCCAGTATTTCACACCACCTCGACCTGCTTAAACAAGCCGAACTGGTTATTGCCGTTAAGGAAGGACAGTTTATTACGTATTCCATCAATACAACGGTTATGGATGAAATGCTAACCTGGCTGATGCAGTTTTCGCCCAAAAAGAAAAAATCATGAAAAAGAAAATTACCGCTAGCGATCTGCTGGTTTACATGATTATGGCGGTGCCCCCCATATATCTGGCACTGCATTATACTTCCTTGCCACAAACCATACCGTTACATTTTAATTTTCATGGAGCCGATGGGTATGGCGACAAGAGTCAAAGCTGGGTATTTATCTCTATCATAACCGTTGTGTCATTTGCTATGTATGCATTTCTCAAAAACATAAGTTTCATCGATCCCAAACGCGCTGCCGCATCCTCAGCCTCCTTGTTTCATAAGATAGCTGTGATGATGGTTGTGTTCCTCTCCATCGTAGAGATTATTATTTTACAAGCCATGCAGGGTAATATGTTTAGCCTCGAAAAAATATTATTGCCTAGTATGGGTATTTTTTTTAGTGTAATGGGCAACCTCATGCTGAATATAAAGCCGAATTATTTTGTGGGCATCAGGGTTCCCTGGACTTTAGAGAATGATGATAACTGGCGAAAAACCCATCGGCTTGCCGGAAAACTCTGGTTTGCAGGTGGTATCATCGCGTCAATAACAGCCATAATATTGCCTTACAAATATGCATTCATCTGCTTTATAGCCATTGTTTTTGTCATTACAATTATCCCTGTTATTTTCTCTTACCAATATTTTAAAAAACACCAAACATCCTGATTATATGAAATCTTTTTTTCTCGTCGTATTATCTATTGGTATCGGCCTGTTGGCAACATCCCAGGATATTACCGGAAACTGGCAAGGAATTTTATCTGTGAATGGAAATAATATCCGTTTGCTATTTCATATAACTGCTACAAATGGAAAGTACACCAGTACTTTCGACAGTCCGGATCAACATGCTTTTGGCCTTACCTGTAGCAGCACAGAGGTAATCAATGACAGCATTTTGCTGGGTATCCAAATAGTACAGGGAGGATACAGAGGCAAATGGAACGGAAAAGACGAAATCACTGGCATATATTTTCAGGCAGGCCATAGCATTCCCATGTTATTGAAAAGACTGGATGTAAAAGAAATAGGAAAAATGCCAGACACTTCGCCTAAACCACAAACGCCGAAACCTCCGTTTAGTTATCTGAGTGAAGATGTTGTATACACGAATACACAACAAAATATTCAACTGGCCGCAACGTTAACAAGGCCTGCAGGTGATAAAAAAGTTCCCGTAGTAATTATGATCACCGGTAGCGGGCCGCAGGATAGGGATGAAACCATTGGTCAGCATAAACCTTTTTTTGTAATAGCTGATTATCTTGCCAAACAAGGCATTGCCGTGCTACGTGTGGATGACAGGGGGATGGGCAAAAGCACCGGCAATTTTACAGCGTCCTCTTCAGCAGATTTTGCAACAGATGTGGTAGCAGGAATCAACTATTTAAAAACAAGAAAAGATATTGATGTTACCAAGATTGGTTTAATAGGTCATAGTGAAGGCGGATTGATTGCACCCTATGTAGCCGCAAGGAATAAGGATGTTGCTTTTATCGTAACCCTCGCGGGCCCCGCCGTGGGCGGGCAAAAGATAAACGACTTTCAAAATACTTTACCGATGCTGCAATCAGGCATCAGTAAAAAAGAGGTAGATGCTTTCCTAGTATTGCATCATCAGCTGGTTAATGCTGCTATTACTATCCTTCCTGATTCAACGTATAAAGCAGCAGTGACAAATATTTATACCGGGTGGCAAAAAATACAGACCAAGACAACCTTACATGCATTGGTAAAAGTTGTTGATAGCAACATGTTGGGCAAGATGCAAAAAAATTACGCTGCCTTCCGAACACCCTGGTGGAAATTCTTTTTGGCATATGATCCCGCCACCGACCTGCAAAAAATGCGTATTCCTGTACTTGCACTCAATGGCGAAAAAGATGCACAGGTAGAAGCCAGATCCAATCTTGCCGCTTTTACAAAAGCCTTACAAAAAAGTAGTAGTAAAAATTTTAAAACTATTGAAGTGCCGGGCGTGAATCATCTTTTTCAACATTGCAAAAAGTGTGGCAGCCTTGATGAATATTTTGCGCTGGAAGAAACATTTGATCCCGCAACACTGGTCATAATTGGGGACTGGATCAAATCAGTAGTAAAATAGCCATAGGCGCTTGCAATAAGTCAGTACTCACCACTCACGAAAATGGCTCATGAACTATTTAGCCCACGCATATCTCTCTTTTCATCATCCGGATATTCTGGTGGGTAATATGATCAGCGATTTTGTAAAAGGAAAAAAGCAGTTTGATTATCCTGTAACCGTTCAGGAAGGGATCCGTTTGCATAGGGCCATTGATAGTTTTACTGATACGCATCCCGCCACTAAACTAGCCAAAGAATATCTGAAACCTGCTGTGGGTGCCTATGCTGGTGCTTTTATGGATGTGGTGTATGACCATTTCCTGGCAACAGACGCCCAAGAATTAGCTGAAAGCGACTGGAAAGAGTTTTCAGCTGAAGTATATCAGCAACTGTCTGATCAAACCATACTATTACCTGAAAAATTTGTCCGTATGCTGCCATTTATGCGCAGCCAGGACTGGCTATATAATTATCGCTTTCGATGGGGCATTGAACATAGCTTTTCCGGTGTTGCCAAAAGAGCTAAATATGTAACAGATCCAGTACATGCATTTACCCTTTTTAACGATCACTATACCATTTTACAAAAGTATTATCACGATTTTTTCCCTGATGTTAAAAAAATGGTACTGTCACACATGGTTGCGCGCCCAATCAAATAGGCGTTTATCTTTGACAAAATTTTTTACATGAAGCCAATCCTGAGCCTGGTATTATTTTTTGTGCCTTTTTTTATGCAAGCCCAACCAAAAGCTACAGAACTTGACAAATCGCCAATGGATATGAGTTATTGGCCAGCTAATTATCCAATATTAAAAATGAGCGGTAAAGCCAAAGACATGCCTGTTGCCCGGGTGATCTATGGAAGACCCTTAAAAAATGGGCGTGTTATTTTTGGAGGCATCGTTAAATACAATGATGTGTGGAGACTTGGCGCCAATGAAGCAACCGAGGTTGAATTTTTTAAAAATGTAAAGATTGGCGGCAGAACAGTTCCTAAGGGGCGCTATAGTTTATTCTGTGAACCTGCAGAAAATAAATGGACCCTTATTATCAGTAAGGATAATTATTCATGGGGAAGTTTTACCTATGATAACAAGAAAGATGTATTGCGCACGGACATTGATATTGAAAAAAATTCGGAGTCTGTAGAAGCTTTCACTATTTATTTTGATGAAACAAAGAATGGGGCCAACCTTATTTTTTTATGGGATGAACTTAAGGCCTCGCTTCCTATTGCTTCAGCACCCGATGATGTTATAGTGCCGGTTAAAAAGGGGAAGTTGCCAAAAGATACCGTTCCCTCTAAGAAAAAGTAAATCCTATTTTTTGAATGGGTGTATGTTACATAGCTATTATAATTATCAGCCATGGTATGCCTGAATCATTTGGCAATTAAAACATTTAAAACGCATCTTTGCATCTAAACCTCTTTTCATGAAACTTGCTACCAAATATATTCATGCCGGAACCGAACCTGATCCTTCTACCGGTGCGATTATGACGCCGATCTACCAAACCTCTACCTATGTACAGGAAGCGCCCGGTGTAAACAAAGGGTTTGAATATGCCCGCAGCCAGAATCCAACACGCAAAGCATTGGAAGAAGCCTATGCACAGATTGAAAATGGAAAATTTGGTCTTGCTTTTTCAAGTGGAGTGGCTGCTACAGATGCTGTCATCAAATTATTATCACCCGGTGATGAAGTAATCGCTGCCAATGATATGTATGGGGGTACCTATCGGCTATTCACTAAAATATTTGCGAAGTACGGCATTCAATTTACGTATGTTGATACAACAGAGGTAGCCAACGTACAAAAAGCAATCTCTTCCAAAACAAAACTGGTATGGATTGAAACGCCAACTAATCCCTTAATGAATATTACAGATATTGCTGCCATTGCTGCTATATCCAAAAAGGCCGGTGCCTGGCTTTGTGTAGACAATACCTTCGCATCACCTTATCTGCAGAACCCACTGGATCTGGGTGCCGATATCGTTATGCATTCCGCTACCAAATATCTTGGCGGGCATAGTGATGTGATACAGGGCTGCCTTATAATGAACGATACAGCACTGAGAGAACAGTTGTATTTTATTCAGAAAAGTTGTGGCGCCGTGCCGGGTCCCATGGACTGTTTCCTGGTACTCCGCGGTATTAAAACATTACATATCCGTATGCAGCGTCATTGCGAGAACGGTAAAACGATAGCGCATTTTTTACGAAGTCATCCCAAAGTTAAAAAAGTATACTGGTGTGGTTTTGAAGATCATCCAAATTATGCCATTGCCAAAAAACAAATGCGCGATTTTGGCGGTATGATGAGTTTTGAACTAACCGATGAAACAGTAGCCGAAGCGAACAGGGTGTTGGCCGCTACAAAAATATTTGCCCTGGCTGAAAGCTTAGGAGGTGTTGAATCATTGATTAATCACCCTGCTTCTATGACGCATGCCTCTATTCCAAAGGAAGAAAGAATTAAAAACGGGTTATCTGATAGCCTCATCAGACTTAGTGTAGGCATTGAAGATGCAGAAGATCTAATGGATGATCTGAACCAGGCGATTGGATAAATAAAGCGTAGTTCCCCACTGAAAATTAAAATCCTTGGTCTGTCATACAATAAAAGAAGCTGCTCTATCAGGGCAGCTTCTTTTGTATAAGAAATCTAAGGGTACTTATTTTTTTGTCTCCAGTAATTTAAAGAACTGGTCTAACTGGGGAAGAATGACAATTCTGGTTCTGCGGTTAGCAGCCCGTCCTTCAGCAGTTGTATTAGCCGCAAGGGGCAGGTATTGGCTGCGGCCGGCTGCTGTCATGCGTTTGGGGTCTAATCCATAAGTGTCTTGTAATATACGTACCACCGTAGTTGCGCGTTTTACGCTTAGGTCCCAGTTATCCTGTATGCCGCCACTTTTCATAGGTAATGAATCCGTATGCCCTTCTACGAGGAACTCAATCTCCGGCTGGTTATTCAGCACTTTGGCTACTTTGCCCAACACTTCTTTGGCGCGGTCGGTTACTTCGTAACTGCCGCTTTTAAATAATAGTTTATCAGATATATCAACATACACTACCCCTTTATCTACTTTAATGTTGATGTCTTTATCGTCTAAATTTCCGATAGCCCCTTTCAGGTTCATTACCAGCGCCATGTTTAATGAATCTTTACGGGCAATTGATCCCTGCAGGTCTCTGATATAAAGGTCTTTAGAACCAATATTATCAAGCGATTTTTTTATACTTTCTGCCTGTGAGCCGGTTACTACAGATAAATCTTTCAACTGGTTTAAAACCGTGTTATTATTTTGTTTCAGGTAGTCGATCTGTTTGTTTAGTTCGGCAATCTGCGTTTCTGCAGCGGCTTTCTGGTCTGTATTCTGACTATTGGCTTTGTCCAATAAGGCCGTCAATCTTTTTATCTCGTCCTGCAACTCACGGTATTTGCCTTGAAGTGCGAGATAGTTCCCGCTCAGTTCTGCATATTTGGCCTGTTGAGCTTCCATTTTCTTTGTGCTAACACAGGAATACATAGAAAAAGAAAAAAGCGCAAGTAATAAGTAAAGTCTTGGTTTCATGTGGAGTTCTGTTAAGGGTTGAAAATCGTTTACAAGAACGTATACGGGGGATAAAAAATTGCAGAGAAATGATTTTTATCAAAAAAACTACCCAAATCCATACCCTTAATAAGTTTCCCGCTTGCGTAAACATCTTTCCCGATCCGGCATAGGGTTGTGTTTTTGTTACGTGTTCTTTGCGCAAAAGAAAATAAATGAGAATAGAAAAGGGTTTATTTGTTTTGATAGGGTTGATTCCTTTTATAGCATTAGCACAAAAAAATGACAGTGTTATTGTAAACATATTAAAAGAAGTAAAGGTTACCGGGTTTAAAACAGTACGCGGTACAGGTCATATGCCGGAACTGAAGGACGGAATTATTTATGCAGGCAAAAAAAATGAAATCATTATGGTGGACAGCCTGGATGCCAATAAAGCCATTAATAATACACGCCAAATTCTCGGTCGCATACCCGGACTTAATATTGTTGAAACAGAAACCGGTGGTTTTACTGCCAATGGTATTGCTACCAGAGGGCTCAATCCCATTCAAAGTATAGAAATGAACACCCGTCAAAACGGGTATAATATCAGTGCTGATGTGTATGGGTATAATGAGGCCTACTATCTTCCGCCTATGGAAGGGGTAAGCAGGATTGAAATGTTACGTGGTGCCGCTTCCCTGCAATTTGGTTCTCAGTTTGGTGGCCTGGTTAATTATGTAACGAATGATGCACCGCTGCATAAACCTTTTGAATTTACTACATCGCAAACTTTCGGCAGTTTTGGTTTATTTAATTCTTTTAATGCTATTGGGGGTAGTTATAAAAAGCTGAGCTATTACGCATTTCTC
Organism: Chitinophagales bacterium; assembly: GCA_038222655.1. Classification (GTDB taxonomy): domain Bacteria; phylum Bacteroidota; class Bacteroidia; order Chitinophagales; family Chitinophagaceae; genus Sediminibacterium. The sequence goes on from JBBRHM010000033.1 coordinate 10,779, forward strand.
CAATACCGCGGTATAGATGGATACCGGCCCAACAGCCAGCAATGGCAGCTTTCCGGGTTTGGTAAACTGCAATACAAAGCAACAGAAAAACTAAAACTGGGTGTTGAATATTCCCTATTACGTAACCGTGTTAAGATGCCGGGTGGGTTAACGGACAGTTTATTTAATTCGAATCCGAAAGCGTCTACCCGGGCAAGAAACTGGATACGCACTCCCTGGAATATTGTAAGCGCAAATGCTGTTTATACACCTTCAGAAAATACAACCATCAGTTTGCAAACCTCTTACCTGTTTAGTCATCGTTCATTGGTATGGAGAAATGAAGACGGCGGTCCCGCTGCATTGGATGAGATTGATCCTGTAACCAACCTGTATGAACATAGAGAAGTTGGGAACGAGTATATGAAGAATCTAACTACTGAATTACGGTTTTCCCATAGCTATGCATTGGGTAATCAAAAATCAACGGTAGCAGCGGGCATACGTTATGCCTATGCAAGGTTTCACAGGCAGGGCGGCGGCGAAGGCACCACGGGGAGTGACTTTAATTTGTCGATACAGGGAAACTGGGGGTATGACCTGCAGTTTACTACCACCAATATGGCGCCTTTTGCTGAAAATATTTTTCGAATCAGTAATCAGTTTTCAATAACACCCGGCTTTAGATTTGAGTATTTGAAAAGCACCGTAAGCGGGTATAAAACGGTTGATAATAATAAACAAATAGCCAATGAAAATCGCACCAGGACCTTTCCATTATTCGGGTTGGGTCTTGAGTGGAAACCAACTGGCAATACCAGTGTGTACGCTAATTTCAGCCAGGCATACCGCCCTGTTGAATACAGCCAGTTAGAACCCTTTGGTGTAACTTCTAAAATTGATGCCCGGTTAAAAGATGCAGATGGTTTTAACTCCGATCTTGGGTACAGGGGAACAATCAGAAATTTTTTAAATTTTGATCTCGGTATTTTTTATATGGCGTATAATAACAGGATCGGCACAGTAATTCAAACAGATGCCACAACGGGTAATTCCTATACACTGCGAACCAATATTGCAAACAGTGTTCATAAAGGAATAGAAAGTTATATTGAGTTTAATCTCTTAAAATACCTTAATGAAGTATCCAGATATGGGTTAAGTGTTTTTAATTCATATGCCTATATAGATGCGAAGTATACAAGTGGCGAATACAAAGGAAACCGCGTAGAAGCGGCTGCCAAAACCATTAACCGAACAGGATTGATTTTTAACAGTAAAACTTTCTCCACTACTTTTCAGGTTAACTATGTGGGTGATGCTTACGGGGATGCCTCCAATGAAAAAATAAGTGCGGACCCCGTTGCAGGATACATACCGGCCTACACTGTTCTTGATCTTAGCGCTACCTACAAGATAAAAAATTATACACTTAAGTTTGGTTCTAATAATTTGGCTGACCATTCGTATTTCACGAGAAGAACGGATGAATATCCCGGACCCGGTATCATCCCCTCAAATGGCAGAAGTTTTTATGTAGGGATAGCTGCCAGGTTTTAATTTGATTGGAAAAATAAATCAAGCGTAAATGATGTCCCCGGGCTGGCGGCTCCAGTTTTCATATTGATGACAGAAAGCTGCATCAATCATTTTACGCTTGATTTTTAAAGTAGGGGTAAGTAGACCATTGTCGATGGACCATTCATTTGATAGGATTACCAGACGCGATAAGTGTTCATGATGTGCAAGACTGCTGTTTACACTGTTCAATACATCCTGTAGTTTGGCGGTAAGGATTTCTTTTTTTTCATTCCTGGCATTTTCAGACAAAGTGCATAAACCCATGGCAGCAGGCATGCCGGAACCCACAATACAAACCTGGGCAATGGCATCGCTTTCTGATAATTTGCTTTCTATAGGGGCCGGCATAATGTATTTGCCCTTGCTGGTTTTGAACTGATCTTTAATGCGTCCGGTGATGGTAAGATATCCATCCGCATCTATCGAACCTTCATCGCCGGTTCTGAGAAAGCCATCTTCAAAACTTTCGGCGGTTAATGCTGGCTCTTTATAATAGCCCAGCATTGACGCGTGGCTTTTTACCTGCACTTCCTTGTCTTTTCCCAAACGAACTTCTACACCCGGATAGGGCTGACCAACCGTTCCAAAACGCATAGCACTTTTTGTGTTGGAATGTGATAGTGCAACATTTTCTGTCATGCCATACGCTTCCTGTATAATCAATCCCACGGCGGCATACCAATCCAATAAAGCGGGATTAATAGGGGATGCGCCGGTAAAAACAAATTTTGCATTGGCCAATCCGGCCTTTTTGCGAATGGCTTTTTTTATGATGGACGAAAGGATGGGAAGGGAGAGCAGAAGCGTTAATTTTTTCTGTGGCATTTTTTTAAGAATGCTTTCCTGCATTTTCTCCCAGATACGCGGTACGGCTAAAAAAACAGTAGGTCTCGCATCCTGTAAATTTTTAGCAAATGTGTTCATCGATTCTACAAAATAAACAGTGCTTCCTGTGAAGATAGTGCCGCATTCTACCAGCATGCGTTCTGCCACATGACAAAGGGGGAGATAAGAGAAAAAGATTTCTTCTTTTAAATCAGGAAATCTTTTTAAAAAGGAATCTACTGCAAAACCGATTGCATGAAAACTGTGCATGACACCTTTGGGACTGCCAGTGGTGCCTGATGTGTACACAATGCAGGCTAGCGATTGCGGATCGATGACCGGCTTTCCTTTAATGGCTTCCTGTGCTGTAATCATTTCATCCCAGTTAAGGCAACCCGCATTGGGATAGAAGGGAAAACTGATTTCTATCAACCCATCCGGAATGCCTTTTCTCAGTTCCTCTGCATTATCTAATTTACCAATGAAGATGGCTTTGCTTTCGCTGTGTATGATAATTTCACGCAGGCCATCGGCCATAATATTCGGGTATAAAGGAACCGAAATACAGCCAGCCATTGCAATAGCAAGATCGGCCATGATCCAGTGGGCGCAATTTTTACTGAGTATGGCTACTTTATCATTTTTCCCCAGTCCCATTGCCTGTAAGGAAGCAGCCATGCGCCGCACCTGACTACCGGCTTGCTGCCAGGTAAACTTCTGGTAAATGCCTCTTACGGGTTCAGCTAAAAAAAGCTGGTTAGGTTTACTGCTTTCAAACGCACAAAATTTATCGATGATGGTTGGGTATGGCTGGCTCATAAGTTAGAAGGTTGTATTGAGTAAATGCGACATTCCCTGTTCGGGAACCCTGCCCTGTATGGATCCATAGAAAGCATAAATACGTTGAAAATCGGCGGCCTCATCATCCGTTGTAAAAAAAGGTTCAGCTATAGAAGCCTCTTTTTTTGTAAAATCAAGCCCTGTCATCACAATCGGAACGCCTGCTTTTTTGGCAATATGATAAAATCCTGTACGAAGGCGTTCCACTTTTTTGCGAGTGCCTTCGGGAGAAAGTACAATGGTAAATGCCTCATGGGTATTGAATAGCGCCACTACCTGGTCAACCATATTATGGTGTTGAAAGCGGTCTACCGGAACGCCTCCCAGGTTCCTGAAAATAAAGCCAAATGGTGCTGTAAAGAGTTCGGCCTTACCAAGAAAACGGGCCCGAGTAAGGCGGAGTTTACTGCGGATAGCGAGGCCGATGATGAAATCCCAACTACTGGTATGGGGACCAACCAGTACCACAGATTTAGGTAGGTAGTGGGGGAAAGATCCCTTGATCTGCCACCCCAGTAAACGGAGATAAAAATTCCATAAAATTCTCATGTGGCAGCAATTAGTGGGAACAAGATAATAAGAACGGAGGAATATAAAACGGAGAACAAGAAACGAGTAAGCGTGAACAAGGAAGAGAAAACATGGAACAGGCAGCTAAGGGAAAGGATATAGGAAATGTTAAAAAAATGGCAAAAAATTAGTGAATATTCTAATTAATGAGTATTTTACTAATTCGAATAAGCATTATACCAAAAACTAACTCTATGTCATCCTTCAGAAGCTTTGTGGGTTCCGAACTCATGTCTATCAAACAGAATATTTCAGCTGTAAGAAATATGCTTCCCAACAATATAAAATTGAAACCAAGTGAACGGCGGAGTATGTTTAAACTGAATACCAAACGGCAGGAGTTTGTTCAGAAAGCAGTTCAGTACATGCGCAAGAATCCGGGTACCGTTCCTACTTTTATTGATGTTACTATCTGCAATAGTTATGTGCATCTCTACGAACAATATGCCGAACTGCTGGAAGAACTTAACCAGGTAACCACCAAGCTGCAGGATGCCAAGCTGGTAATTGGCAACGAGATCATGAAACAGACCCGTGCCTATTTCCAGAATTCCAAAAACGCTTCCGAATCCGGAAATGAACAGCTGGATAAAATTTATAAAGAATTAAAACCGCATTACGCGGTAGGGAGAAATTGTAAGAAAGAGGAGGGGATTTAGTAAAGTTGAGAGTTAGGAGTCCGGAGTAACCGGCGATCATCAATATTTTAAAAAATACAATAGAATCAGCCAATGAGAGCGCTCTTCTGTTTTGCGAATAACCGTTTCATTAAGCTGGCCGAAGCGGGGCTACCGCTAACTGATCTTAGTGTACAACGTGGCTACGCAATATTTGATTTTCTAAGGATTTCCAAAAACATTCCTCTTTTTCTGGATGATCACCTGGAACGATTCTTTGGTTCTGCACAGGAAATGCATTTACCCGTTCAGCAAACAAAACAAGCATTAAAAGAGATCATTACGCAATTGATTGAAAAAAATAATCTTCCTGATTCAGGTATACGTCTTATGCTTTCGGGAGGAAATTCACCGGATGGATACCAGATTGTAGCGCCAAGCCTGATGATTGTACAACAGCCGATAGCCCCTGTGTCGGACCAGCTTTTTACAAAAGGATATCAACTCGTTTCTTATGCACACCAACGACAGCTGCCGCATGTAAAAACAACAGACTACCTGATGGCCATCTGGTTGCAGCCATGGGTAAAAGAAAATGGTGCAGATGATGTTTTGTATCATCAAAACGGTATGGTAAGTGAGTGTCCGCGTTCCAATTTTTTTATCGTTACCCAGGAAGATACCATTATAACCCCTGCCAGAAATATCCTGAAAGGGGTAACCCGCAAACAGATACTCAAAGTGGCCGCAGCACAGGGAATGCGTGTGGAAGAAAAAGACATTTCAATAGATGATATCCGTCAGGCAAAGGAGGCTTTTATTGGCAGTTCAACCAAGCGTATCATTCCTGTTGTTAGGGTTGATGATATGGTTTTCGAACCTGTAACTGAAAACACTGTTTCCACCAAACTTTTTACTTTTCTCCTTCAAAACGAGAAAGAAGCAATGCGTGTCGCTATACAATCCGCAGTGGTGGCGCATGCGTAACCTATAAAATATTTCTGTTACGTATTGTTAGTATTGCCTGTACTGCATTTTTGTATCAGGGGATGATGTAATTTGGCACTGATGTTAATCCAAACTCCTTATCGTATCTACCCCTGCGGAGACCATGCCGTAACTATTGAGTTGGGTAACACCCTTACTGCAGACATCAATCAGAAAGTTATTTCTCTTTTTTCTTACCTGCAGCTAAACCCGGTAGTGGGTGTAAAAGATATCATCCCATCTTACCATACCCTAACCATAATGTATGATATGGCATTGCTGAAAAAGCAGTCGCCGGCATCTTCTGTGTATGATAGAATGCACAACCAGCTTGAAGCCGCAGCTAATGCCTGTACTCTTATTTCAACAATAGCCAGAACCGTGCAGATTCCTGTTTGCTATGATCTTTCTATGGCGCCGGATCTGGCATCGGTAGCAGATTTGCATCAAATAAGTATTGAGCATGTAATTCAATTGCATACGGAAAAAGTGTATCGTGTATACCTGGTGGGGTTTTTACCAGGCTTTGCCTATATGGGAAACGTGCATGATAAGATAGCAACTCCGCGAAAAACAAAACCCCGGACAATGGTACCTGCGGGTAGTGTGGGTATAGCCGGTGAGCAAACCGGTATTTATCCATTCGATTCGCCGGGTGGCTGGCAATTGATCGGGCAAACACCTATTAAAATGTTTAATGTTGAGAAACCGCAACCCTGTTACCTGCAGCCGGGAGATGAGGTACAGTTTTATCCGGTTACAGTAACTGAGTTTACAAAATTAAAAAAAGCATGAGCCTCCGTATTATAAAGAACGGACTGCTGGATACAATCCAGGATGAGGGCCGGTATGGATACCAGCACCTGGGTATTAATCCGGGTGGCGCCATGGATAACATTGCCATGCGGGTAGCAAACATGTTGGTAGGTAATGATCAGTGCGAAGCAGTTATTGAAATGCATTTTCCTGCTGCTGAAATATTTTTTGAGCAATCTGCCTTAATTGCATTGAGTGGTGCAGACTTTTCTGCCATGATTAATACGCATCCTGTTCCGCTTAATAAACCAGTGATGGTTCAGGAAGGATCTGTGCTAAGGTTCACAAAAAATGTTTCCGGTTGCCGTGTATATTTTTCTATACAGGGTGGATTTGTGGCAGATGAATGGCTGGCAAGCTGCAGTACGCACCTGAAAGTAAAAGCAGGCGGATTTGCAGGAAGGGCGTTGCAACGATATGACCGTATTCTTTTGAAAAAAAATATTGTGCATGCCTTTGTAAACGAAGAAGAAGCTTACAGGATACTACCGTGGCAGGCCAATGTTACTGACCTGTATACCATGGGTAATTTTCATTTTATTCCGGGTGCTGAATATGAATACCTGGATGAATCAGCAAAAACACAATTGGAAGCGGGTGTTTTTATCATCTCCAAACAAAGCGACAGGATGGGTTATCGTTTAGAGGGTCCGGTAATACAATTAACCACGCCAATGGAACTGATATCAACCGCTGTAACAAAAGGTACGATACAATTATTGCCCGATGGCCAATTGATCGTTTTGATGGCAGATCACCAGACGACCGGCGGCTATCCCAGGGTGGCACATGTGATCAGCGCTGATATTCCTTCGCTATCGCAAACAGGCGTGGGACAAAAAATAGCATTTACCCAAACGCATAGCAGTACCGCAGAAAATATGTTGCTGCAACAGCAAAGGAATTTGCAGCAACTCCAAAATGCCTGTACCTTCCGTCTGCTGGAATATTTCAATCAATAAAATTATTTTCTCTTCCTGCGCAAGGAGGAGACCGGTTGAATACTGGTCGAAGACTTTTATTTAACCAGAGGAGGTAAGACATGCAAACAATCGACATTAACTGCGATATGGGTGAGGGCCTTGCCAATGATGCGTTACTCATGCCCTATATCAGCAGCGCGAATATTGCCTGTGGTTATCATGCAGGTGATGAAAATATAATGAAGCGTACCACTGAACTGGCCCTATTAAATAATGTGGCCATCGGCGCGCATCCTGGCTTTGCTGATAAAGCCAATTTCGGCAGAACCGAAATTCATGTATCCCCCACAGAAATATATGACCTGGTTACTGAACAGGTTTACCTGTTGCAAAAAATTGCATTATCCCAGGGATCACAACTGCATCATGTAAAACCACATGGGGCCTTATATAATATGGCGGCAAAAGATGCTGCCATAGCAAATACGATTGCCAAAGCTGTATTTGATGTGAATCAAGCGTTGGTATTATTTGGATTGAGTGGAAGCTGTTCTATAACAGAAGCAAAAAAAACAGGACTTGCAACTGCCAGTGAAGTTTTTGCTGATAGAACATACCGTGATGATGGCAGCCTTACACCCCGAACAGAAAAGAATGCCATGATTGAAACAACTGCATTGGCCCTACAACAGGTGCTTCAGATGATACAGCATCAAACGGTGCTAAGCACTATCGGAAAAAAGGTATCGATCGTTGCAGAAAGTATTTGTATTCATGGTGATGGTACGCATGCAGTTGATTTTGCAAACAATATTTATCACACACTTCAACAGAATAAGATTGGCATTAGTAAAATCTAAAATACCCTTATTCAGTGGCGTAGGGCTGGGCGCGGCTTTTCTGATGGCCAACTCCTCTATCGGTCCTGGCTTTCTTACACAGACCACTGTATTCACCCAGCAACTCATGGCCAGTTTTGGTTTTGTGATACTGGTTTCTTTGTTACTGGATATCGGGGCACAGTTAAATACCTGGCGTATTTTAACCATAAGTGAATTGCGGGCGCAGGATCTTTCCAATAAACTCTTACCGGGTCTCGGTTATTTTATAGCTGCGCTTGTAGTAATGGGCGGATTTACTTTTAACATAGCCAATATTGCGGGTTGTGGTTTGGGTGTAAATGTTTTAACAGGCATTTCTTTTCAGGCGGGGGCCATCATTAGTTGTATTGCAGCCTTAGCTCTTTTCTGGATAAGAGAAATTGGTAAGATGCTGGATAATTTTACCAGGATTGTGGGTACGATGAAAATAATACTCACGCTAATCATTGCTATCAGTTCACATCCGCCGCTGTTGCAGGCACTGCATCATACATTTGTTCCTGAAACCATCAGTTCAGCAGCCATTGTTACCATTGTGGGTGGAACCGTAGGCGGGTACATTACGTTTTCAGGAGCGCATCGTTTATTGGATGCAGGCATAAAAGGAAAGGAGCATATCGCTGAAGTAAACAGAAGTGCGATCAGCGGTATCGTAATATCCGGCCTCATGCGTTTTATTTTATTTTTTGCCGTACTGGGTGTACTTACACAGGGTGCCGTGCTTGATCAGGATAATCCTCCAGCTACTGTTTTCCGTTTTGCAGCGGGTGAATTCGGGTTTCGTGTATTCGGTATCGTGCTATGGAGTGCGGCCATTTCTTCGGTAATCGGTGCAGCGTATACATCGGTTTCTTTTTTAAAAACGTTTCATCCCTTACTTGCCAAATACGAACGTTTGTGTATATCGATTTTCATCATACTCTCTACCCTTGTTTTTGTGTGGATAGGTAAGCCAAGACAATTATTGTTACTTGCAGGAATGGTTAATGGATTGATATTGCCCATAGCCCTGGCGGTGTTATTGGTAGCCTGTACCAAAAGCCGGTTAATGAAAGGATATCGTCATCCTGTATGGATGCAGGCCGCAGGATGGATGGTGGTGGTGGTAATGGGTTGGATGGGTTGCCTGGCCATTGCCGGATGGCTCACTAAATAATTTTCTCTTTCGCCGTTAACGCCAATAAATGAGCGGCATTAGCTTCATTATCAACAGTGGTAACGTCAATTTTATTATATAAGGAAGAAAAATTTTCGCGGTTGTTCTGTAAACTTTTCAGGTAAGATTTGTCGTAATAACTGAGTAATACAGAAAAGCAGTCTTTTATATTATCCTCAAGAAGATAATTGATGGCCGTTTTGGTTTCAAGTCCACCCAGTCTTTTTTTAATCCGGATAATCGCGTTAACTAAATTTGCTTTTTCAAATTTTCCATAGTTCGCAGTAATAAAATTCAGCCTTTCTTCAAAAGGGATATTTAAAAAGAAGAGTTTTTTAGTACGCATCTGTTGAAAAAAGACAGTCGGAATATTTACTTCGCCAATGCGCTGGCTTTCATCTTCGAGCCAGATAACAGGAGATGGTTGTGTGTCATAATGTTCTGTTGCATTACATCTGTTATGCATCATTTTTAATTCCGACGCGAGTAAATTTTCAAACATCTCCTGCGAAGGTTGCGGCGGTAAGCCAAGGTTGCCAAAGGATGATCCTTTATGACCCGCCAATTTTTCAAGATCAATGATGCATTCATTTTTTCTGGCAAGTGCGTGTAATGTTTCTGTTTTGCCACTGCCTGTATATCCGCCCACGATAGTAAGCGGGTAGGGTTTTTCAAACTGCTGCAGTACCCATTTGCGATAAACTTTATAACCACCCACCAGGGTATATACTGTAAAGCCGTACAAATCAAGCAGCCAGGCAACTCCAGCACTGCGCATGCCACCGCGCCAACAGTGAATAAGCACGATGTTAGAATTACGGGATGCGAAATTATCTCCCGATGGTACTTCGTGCTTCTTGCCCCGTAGTTTTTCTTCCACTTCCTCCACCATCTTAACCATTTTAACACCGAAGTATTGCAGACCGAGTTTAATGGCTATCTGTTTGCTTTCCTGTTTATAGGCGGTGCCTACTACTTTTCTTTCTTCATCTGTAAATAACGGCAGGCTTAGTGCACCGGGAATATGTGCATGTTTGAATTCGCCGGGACTGCGCACATCAAGTACCGGGTAATCTTTTGCGAGTAATAAAAATTCTTCAATGGTAAGTTTCGTTATGGCCATTGCTGCAAATGTAAGCGGAGTTTTTTGTAACTTTTCGCTGTGAAAAATTTGTTGATTATACGACACGCCAAAAGTAGCTGGGCAATAGCCGGACAGGATGATTTTGACCGACCGCTTAACGACCGCGGCCATCGCGATGCACCCATGATGGCCGAAAAAATAATGGATGCTACCGTGAAGATTGATGCGTTTATATCCAGTCCCGCTAACCGGGCATTAACAACTGCCGGTTATTTTGCAAAAGCATATGGGTCATCTAAAAAAGATATCATAGTTTTTAAAGAACTATACCACGCATCGCCTGCTGTTTTTTTTGACGTAATATGTAAGATTGATGACAAGTACAAAACCGCAGCGATTTTTTCGCACAACCCCGGTATCACTGCTTTTGTGAATGAACTTACCGCTACCCGTATTGATAATATGCCCACCTGTGCTGTGTTTGCAGTTAAAGCAGATACCAGGCACTGGAAAGATTTTGCATCTGCCCAAAAAACATTCTGGTTTTTTGATTACCCTAAACGCTGAGGTGCTTTCTTAACATTAGCCAGATATACACCCGTAAAGATAAGTACGGCGGCAATAAACTTAACGATACTGAAATGTTCTCCAGCAAAAAACACAGCTGTTAGTGCAGCAAAAACGGGTTGCGTATAAATATAGGCACCTGTTGCAGAAGCACCAATGATAGAAATGCCATACAGATTAAGCAAATAGGCAACAAAGGTGGCCCCGATGGCAATACAGGCTAAAGCCAGCCAATGTGAAAGGGTAAATACTGCCCAGTTGGTTGCTAAAAAATCGTGCATGCCAAATGGAATAATTACAATAGCGCCAAAAGTAAACATCCATCTTAATATCTGTATGCCACTATACACGGCCATTAACGGCCTTACCAGTACTAAATAAAAAGCGTAAGAGATGGCATTGATAAGAACCATAATATCACCCAGTAATATATTGCTTCCGGAAGGACTGCTATCTTTTAATAATATCAACATGGCAGCACCACCAATGCCGAGTAAAAATCCGGTGAACTTAAGCAGCGTGAAGCCTTCTTTTAATAACCATGCAGCGATAAGCGTAATAAAAATAGGTGTGGCAAGGGATAAAAGAGAACTATGGATGGGAGTGGTAAGCGATACACCCTTAATAAAAAATAGCTGGTTAATAACCACACCGGTTAACGCACAAAGCAGAAAGCGGGGGAGATGTTTTTTTTCTATCCTTATCTTTCCCGGTTTAAAAAGAAAGAGGAACCAGAACAGAGCCAGGCTCACCAATACCCTAACCACATTCAATGCAAAGGGATGAATGACGGAGGGTGCGATAAATTTTACCACCGCATAATTGGTGCCGAAAATAATATTGGCGCCTAATACAGCAGCATGTGCTTGGGTAGTTTTGGTCATGGGTTTTACAAATGTACAGGCATTGCATCAGAGGGGAGTAGCGTGTAGTGAATAAATTGCTGCTAAAGACTACTTAATGAATTTTTGAGCAGCGCTATTATATCGGCCTCTTTAAATAACGGGAATGAGGGTAAGCGGTAATTAAATTTTTTTGCTAGAGCAAAATGTTTCAGACAATCAAAATTGTGCTGGGTTACAGAAAAGCAAAAGTTGTTGGCCATTAATTTTTCGGCCAGGTATTCCTGTTCCGTTTGACCGGGTGTGGGAATAAGTATCATTTTTTTTTGGAGCGACAGCAGTTCCATCAGGGAGGTATATCCCCCGCGGCATACAATGTATTCACTTTGTAATAGTGCCGCCTGCAGTTCCTCTGTTGGTAAATGATTCGTTACTTCCACATTTGCAGGCACAGTCAAAACCTCAGTGCTGCCCGGTTTTCCGCGAACCAGCAGGACTTTTGCGTTTACCAAAGCTATCTCATTCATGATCTTTTCTTCGAGCAGGGTTCTTTGGGGTTCGGGCCCGGATAGCAGAATGCAATAATCATATAGTTTTTTTTCCACCTGAAACCGGAACCTTGACAGTAGGCCTATGTACTGAACTTTTATTTTCGGCAATGTAACGGGGTGCGATAATATGCCTGCCGCATTATTATTTCCTGCCGTATCAGGTACCCAGCAACTATTGAATTTGTTGATGAAATGATAATTGATACGTTGCATCATTTTCTCTGCCCAAACAAAAGGGGCCTTCACTGTAAGCTGGTGGGTAATAAAAAAACAGGGGATTTTTTTTGTATACAACCCAAAACGGTTATCCGAAATTACCAGATCCAGTCCATGTTCATTGATCACTCTGTCTAACCACTGATTTTCTTCTTTGATAATCTTTTGCAAGCGCGGTACCTGAATCATGAGTTTCCAGAAGAAGGTCCAGCGGTTCTTACTATACTTAACATGGTAACCTGGCAGCGGAAGAATAAGCAGGGAAGGGAATTCTGTTCGCAGGAGGCTGGCCTGGGCAGCTTCGGCACCGAGTATTACTTCATACCCATTGTTTATTAATGCCCGGATGATGGAAATATCACGGGTAGCATGACCAAGGCCCCAGTCAAGCGGGGCTACCAGTACTTTTTGTATGTTAAATTTCTCAGACAATATTCTGCAATTTTACCCGGTTAAACCGTAAAGTAGTACTTTAGATTCCAGATTATGAAACTGAAAATAAACCAAATATTCATTTTGTTGTTATTGCTCATGATGATGGGCAGTTCCTGTGGTGTTTTTCAGAAGAATAACGGTACTAAGTTTTGTGGTTGCCCCAATCATAAATAAGAGAAAAAATCCTGGTTATGAATGATGCTAACAGAGATTTACTGGTGCTGTTAAAAACCGCTCACCTGACTCCAAAAGAAAGGGATATGGAGGTTACTAAGTTGAACAACCTTTTGTACCACACAGAAAACTGGGAATCTTTCTGTACTGCTAATGAGATCCTGGATATCAACCGCCATAAGATTATTCAAAAACCTTTTCTCATACAAGCTATACTGCGCGAAAAAAAGCAGAAGCCTTTTGTGTTTACAAATAACAAGAATTAATTGTAATGCTTATTTCCCACCGGAGCCGGGCGAATGCTAATTGTGTTGTCAATTTTGTATAAGCCTGCTTCCATTTTTTTAATTTAGTGTTATTAATTTCAGTTGTGAGTAAGTTTTGTAGTCCGCTGCATTTTACTCGCTACTCACCACTCACAAACCATCCACATAGTAGCGTAACATACCATTACTTAAATGTTACCGCTAGTTTTTTGCGCAATCCATTTTCTACTAATTTTTGTAACGTGTTTATTTCAATATCGGATTTGTTATTTTCTATCCGCGAAATATAACCCGGAGTAGTACCGCTTCGTTTTGCAAGATCTCCCTGCGTTAATCCGGCTGCCAGCCTTTCCTTTCTGATGAGTTGGCCTATCGGAAGCCTGTGGTTTTCTAAAGTAGGCTGACTAAACTTAAATAATATATCTGCTCCAATCTCAAAAGGCATTTTCCGCATACCACCTTCCCAGGGTGTCTCCTGTTGTACACTCTTCCAGGAAAGGGTATTATTTTCGATACTAAACTTCTTGAAAGCCACTGGGTTGAATAGTTTAGCAGCTGGTGATTTTTTATTTATACCTATTTGATTAAATACTTCTTCAAAATCAATAAGCCTGATTTCGCCATTATTAAATACAGCGTAGACCATCAGGCCTTTAACTTTTTTTATCCTTATTATCCGTGGCATTCTTTTTACGTGGCGCATACAAATGTGGATTTAATATTTTAAAACTTTGCATAGCATTGTATTTGTTAGTGGCTAACCAATTCCTGGCTTTTTTCAATTGTTTTGCTGGTAGCCACCCTGTATATATCTCAGCAGTTGCAATTAGCAGTAAAACCTCAGCGTCACCATACAATACATGAATATGCGGCGGCAGGTGATCTCCATTGTAAATATTTATTTTAATTCCATCAAATAAATCAAAGGTAGGCATATATCTTCTATTTAAATATACCTAATTAGGTATATTTTGGCAATTATGAATTGAAACAAAATTTGAATTTCATGCAAATTACAGAATCAAGCAGATTCTTTATTGCGGTTTATACCTGTTTTACTACGCTGAGATAATCGTCGAAAAATGTAGCCTTATGTAATGAGGAATAAAGAGAAGATATTAAAAAATCGGAAATGACTTTCTCACCAATCAAGATAAGAAAGCTTCAGGATTGCTTACAATGAAGATCAATGAAGTTTACTCAACGCGCTTTCTAATTTACCTAACATGTCAGCGATCTCTTCTTTTTTACAGGTACCCGCACTTAAACGGTACCAGGCACTTTTGCTGCCCGCGCCAAAAGCAGAGAAGGGAACCACCGCTAACTTGGCTTCGCCCAATATATAAGAAGTAACGTCTGACTGGGTTTCTAATATTTTTCCTTCACCGGTTGTTTTGCCCACCAGATCAATTTGTATGGTGAGATAGATAGCAGCCTGCGGCGATACTGAATCAACCGAATATCCCTTTTCTTTTAAAGCGATGAAACCTGCATGAATACTGCGTAATCTGGCTTCTATTTCCGATTTAAAATGTGTAAGGTATTTAGCAATCGCCTCGTTCTGTACTAAATATTTGGCCACTGCTTTTTGTTCCGCCATCGGTGCCCAGGCGCCGAGGTGACTGAGAAGGGCTTTCATTTTTGCAATAATAATTTCTGGTCCCAATGCCCAACCTACCCGTACACCTGTAGCCGCAAAAACTTTAGAAATGCCATCTACGAAAATAGTGTAAGGCTTCATTTGAGGGCGAAGAGAAATGGGGTTGTAGTGTACCGTATTGCCAAATGTAAGTGTCCAGTACATCTGGTCAAACATGAGGTATAATTTTTTTTCATCCTCTCCCCGTTGGTTATTTTCCTGAATGATGAGGTCGCAGATTTCTGCCAATGCATTTTCAGAAAGCGTAGTACCCGTTGGATTTTGTGGTGTGCAGAGGCAGATAAGGGTAGCGCCTTTTATATTTTTCTGAATATCAGCAGGCGTTGGCATAAAATTATTTTCCCTGCTGCATTCAATCACACAATGTTCACCATCTGTCATGAGCACATAATGATTGTTATTCCAGGAAGGAACACCGTAAATCACTTTATCACCTTTATCAACAATTGCTTTAAAAATTGTATAAATCAACGGGCGGCCACCGGATGCGATCTGGATTTCATTAGGAGCATAATCCAACCCTTCCCATTCTTTAATAAACTGGCTCACAGCTATGCGAAGATCCAATACACCTTCTGCAGCTGGATAGTTGGTATTGCGTTGGCGGTAGGATTCAATAATAAGCTCCTCCAGTTCTGCCGGTATCGGAAATTCTGATGGATCAAAATCGCCGATAGTAAAATTGTATATTTTTTCGCCGTTGCGGATACGTTCACTGATGGCATTACCGAGTTTCACAATTTCACTACCTACAAGTGTTCCGGCGAGGTTACTAAGTTTAGACTGGCTCATTGAAAATTCTGATTGCAATTAAAAATGCAAAAATAAGTGATTGAGGTTGATTGTGGGTGAATACGGGATGTATGTCTGTGAAATAACAAATTATTCTGTTCAATAGGTTGCATCATCATTCAGGCCGCTTTAGCGACGCGACCGATTATTCGATTGGCTTATAATCTTTAAACAATTTCACCGGGGTGCTTTCGGTGAGTGCGCGGTATTGTTTCCAACGGCCATCGAAAAAGCTATTGGCTCTTTTTAATACGGCCGCTACTATGTATTCGGCATCGGTTATCAGCCTTTCTTCCTGCGCACCGGGTGCAATATTTTTAGACAGTACATACGAACGTGCTTCGTTCATTATGCTATTAACCGTTACCTGTGGTACATTTCCATAACCCTGTTTTTCCTGGACCTTGCCATTCAATTGTTCGCGGATGGCTTTTATGCTATCCTGCATTTCTTTACCTGCTTTGCGAAGTGTATCGGCCTGTTTCTGATCGATGTCTTTCAAATTGGTTTCTATCTTTTTCACAATATCATCAGCTTCTGTTAAGCGG
>JBBRHM010000034.1:0-26664 GCA_038222655.1 Chitinophagales bacterium
ATCCAAAGATTGTTGCTCTGATCAAAAGCTAAACCGCTTACACGATAACTTCCCACATCACCAATGGCGGACTGAAGCGTGCTATTGTTTTTTTTATATATGACAGGTTGCAGGTTATCATTAAAATTAACAAGACCACCTCCATAACTACCTGCCCAAATGCTTGAGTTGATTGGGTCAATAGCCAATGTGATAAAATCAAGTACAGAGTCGAGTATAGGTAAGTTATAGTAACTTTTAGAATTCCATACCCCATCTTTATAGCTAAAAATGCCATCTCTGTTATAAAGATAATTCCAGGCGCTGGTTACACTGCCTGCTGCTGCATAAAGAATATTATCATGAATAACCATTTCGCCGCTTGCGGTTCCGGGCGGTCCGTTAGGAATAAATCTTTCAACATCTGCACCAAATTTCGTAAGTCCACCAAATTGATCTGCTACCCAGTAAAAGCCATTATCAATGATAGCTGATCTTGGTAAAGAGATCAGACCGCTTTGCGATAATATCTTTTCAACTGAGCCATTAGTATTTAGAACAATAACTCTGGCATTACCACCATTAGTGCGCTGACAAACTAATAATTTGTTTTCGGAAGCAGTAATATTGATAACAGGCCATGTAGCATCTGTATATAAAAGATTCCAGCTATTACCATTCGATATAAATAGCGAATCATTTTTTCGGGAGATGATACGCCCATTGGCAAATACCACATTTTGACTTATGCCCGCACTTAGGCCATTTTGTCCGCTGATGTTTTGCCAGTTCGCATAATTTGAAAGATTGGTTGCGTTTACACTTATTTTTTTTAAGCCTTCATTTGTCGCTGCATAAAAGAAAAAGCCATCGCTTGTGAAACCATTTATGCCAACCTGGCCACCATTGTTTCCAATAAGCCAGGTATCTTTTATCTCGTACTTGGAAAGATTAACAACGATTAAGCCAAGGCCACTGGATAAGTATGCGAGGCCATCTTTACAATAAATACTATTAATAATTTTATTACCGGCGATGGTACTTCTTTTAATATCACCGATATTTTTTATGCTGTTTTTTTTTAATACATCCAGATTACTGTTATTATAGGCAATAACCAATTGGCGGGTTGTTTCATCCCATCCAATGGCTTGGATGCCTATATCATTCAGTCCTGTAACCTTGCTGTATCGCTGAACCTCATAATTTGCGTCTATCGAAAAAAGGCTATTGGTAGTGGCGCAATATATATCGTCACCTTTCAATACCTGAATAGCACTTTGATAGTTTAGATGTTCTCTCCATTGACCGATTGGGGGTATGGCGTTTTGAGTAAAGGCAGATGTATTGATGAATAAAAAAATAGGCCAAAAAATTCTGACTAAAAACTTATTAATTCTAAACGTTTTTTTTAAAAAAGGAGGCAGTAAAAAAAGTAGGCTGGTAGTAAAGTAGAACATACAAACTGTTTAGGAGTAGGTGTTGGCTGTTATGCATTACGCTATAATGATCAGATAGTAACGATACTGTTTTTTATAGCAAAAATTGCGAGCCCCACTCTTGTTTTGACTTCCAGTTTTTTGAAAAGATTATCCCGGTAAGTATCAATAGTGCGGGGGCTTAAACACATTTCATCAGCGATCTCTTTGTATGTTTTTTCGGTACAAATCCATTTGAGGAAAGTAACTTCATTTTCACTTAGGTTATTTACTGCAAATGCGTCACTGTCAAAAACTTCTTCATGATTAATATAATGCATCAGTTTGCTGCTCACTAATTCATTAATAAAATAGCCACTGTCGCGTATGCTGTCTAATGCGTCTTTGAAAACTTTGGGTTTGCTGTCTTTTAGAATATATCCACGTGCACCATTTTTAAGCATTCGTATAATGGCTGTATCATTCTCGAGCATACTTAAAACGAGTACTTTGGTTTGGGGTAAATTATTTTTAACCCAGATAGCTGTTTCATACCCATCCATTAGTGGCATGGTGATATCCAGTAATAAAATATCGGGAGGTGTTTTAGATTTTACTTTTTCAATAAACTGCTGTCCGTTATTGGCTTCAATAACTACTTTGAATCCTTCAAATGAATTGATTATTGATACAAGTCCTGTTCGTAATAATTCATGATCATCAACTAATGCAACGAATGTCATACAACAATAGATTTCGGTCTGATGTATAAAGTTATGACAGTTCCTTCACCCGGCACACTTTTCACGTTAACGCTTGCATTAACCATTTTGGCCCGATTGGCTATATTTTTGAGGCCAATGCCCGGGCGGTCCTGCTGCGGAAAGGAAGTGTCAAACCCTACGCCATTATCGCTGATGCGGATGGTGGTTATCAGCGGTTCACTGTTTATTTCAATATCTATGCGGGTTGCCGCAGCATGTTTAATTATATTATTAACAATTTCCTGGATCATCCGGTAAAGAATAATATCTGTGTTAACATCGAGTATATGAAAATGATCAGAAGAGTGGAAAGAGGTTTTATAGCGCCCGGTCTTTTCTAGTGAAAACAGTAGTTGCCGGATAGATTCAACAATTCCAATATCGTGTATGCGGTTATTCTGCAGATTATGACTAAGATCTCGGAGGTCTTTTATGGCTTTGCCAAGGAGATCGTCCGTCTGCTCGATTTTATCCTCCGTAACATTATTACCAAATGTATTCAGATTAAGCCTTACCAGACTTAATACCTGCCCAATATTATCATGTATTTCCTGGCTTATATAGGCGAAGGTCTGGTCCTGTATCTCCAGTTGGGTCTTGAGCAAGGTCTGCTCAAATCGATTTTTCATTTCCTCTTTTTCTTCTTTATTTTTTCGTTGTCGTCGTAGAAAAACAAACACAAGTAAAAGGAGAAAAGCACCTATTAAAATAAAAAAAACCGAAGCGACTACGATTGAAATGAGTATATCTTCCTGTTGTTTGGGCATACGTAAAAAGCAATACAGAATGAGGTGTATAAAACTACGTTTAAAGTTCGGTTTATGATATTGTATATTTTACGACCTTCAACCTGCAAATCATTAGAACTTAGATATTCAAATAAAGCATTTATAATCACAGATCCCAAGTAAAAGATAAGTAGGCCAGAACATATCCAAAAAAAGGGTTGTTTGGATAGTTGTTCATCGATTTTATCAGGTAAAACCGATTCATAAAAAAAGCAACAACAAAAAATTACAATAAAAAAAGATCCTAATAAAAATGTATAAGAGTGAAAGGTTTTATTTAATCCCTGAATAAAAATTAAATTTACTACGACTGATGATATATAAAGTGGAATAAATAATAATGTTATTCTCTTAAAGAGCAGCCTTTTAAAATGAGCATAGAAAAGATAGGTGTAAAAAATAAACTCAAATGCAGTGAAAACATTATACATTCCTAACTTGCCAAATCCTTTAGTAAAATTACCCCAGCGACCAAGGAACTCGACAGTTACCGTCAAAAACAAGAATGGAATAAAATAGTAAAATAACTTATTCCTTTTTTTTATTTTGAAAAAAATGCAAGTTAATAAAGCAATAATTTCAAAAACTAGCGAAATTGATGGGGGTTGCATAACACAGTAATGCTAATAGGAATTATTTATCATGGGCATATGTTTTAAATTTTTTATGGAAAAATTTCACCATGATTGAGATATGCACCGTTATCAGAGCCATCTGTTTGAACGCTTCCAGCAGGTTTCGAAATATTATTCCCGGTAAAAAATACAGTCATCCGACCATCGTCTGAATCGTGAAGACCAAGTGCTCCTTTTCCGTATACCCCAAAATTTACGTAGATGATGTCCGACTTGTTTTTATTTTGTAATAATTGTATAAATGCAGCTAAATCTTTTGCCGAAAATGCAACTTGTAAAGTCTGATTGGGCTGCGGATATTTAAGTAAATAATTTGCCTTTAAAGCGGCGGCATAAGATGCGTCTATTGAACCTTGGAATGTTCCATTTCCCGCAACCCCAATGATATTTGTTCTTTCACCAGAGCCACCATCCGTTGCAGGCGTAACGGTATTTTGCTCTTTTTGGCAGGCCAAAAAGAGACACGCGACAATTACACTAAGTAATAATACGCTTCCAATGAATGAATTATTTTTCATATCGTGTTATTTTAAAGAGGCCTATATAGGCCCAAACGTTTATAATGCAAGTTAATGTATCTAAAATATGAATGATAGCTAAATTTCAATATGATTGACAGAGAAAAACTAAAGTATTGATTATCAGTAGTTAATTGATTAAAATTAATAAAAAATGGTGTTTTTACGCGAAAAAATACCGTGAAATCACCGTTAATAAGCAGTCATATAATGGGGGTTTAGATCTAAAAACTGACATAAGCTCGTTTTCTTATTGATTTTGGGATGCGGTTTATACTTAAGCAAAAGAAAATTTTCACTATAAAAAGAAACCCGAGCTTAGATTGGATTCTTACCTTATTTCTCCTTTGGTCAGGAGACGTTTTGATTATGTTTCCTATATATTACTCCATTACATTCTCTTTGAAGATATAGAGATGTATTTAAATATCGATGACCTGTTTACCCACCAGATTATCAGTAATACACCCATTCCGGTAAGGAGGGTAGCGTAAGAAGGCAAAATATTTACAAACATATTTTGCTGGAGCAAAAGAATGTGCAGATAATATTGCAAACCAGCGATCAGTATTAATGAAAACCCGATTATCAAAATATTTACCGGAAAAAACTGGCCTATTAAAAAGCGTCGTAGTTGTTTGGGAGAGGCACCCAAAGTAATCAATAAGATAATTTCCTCTCTGCAGGAAGCGATCGTTAACTGAATAAACAAGGTAAATATCAGCAAAGCAAACAACAGCATAATCGCACCTGTAATCCAGGAAATATTTACAACCAGATCAACAACCTGTCTATATTTACTGAAACGGGTTTTGTCAGGATCAGTGGTCAGGGTCTTACTTTTCAAATATTGAATTAATGCAGGATTACCAGGATCTTTTGTTCTTATGATAACACGTGACGGTTTAATATCCTGATTTTTTCCAAAGTGAGTATTGCCCCATTCCATAAATTCCTGCGGTATCAATAAGGAAGATATTCTATCGCTAAATCCTACTACGCGCCCATTAAAACTTACCATGCCGGTTGACGTGTATACATTTACTTTGAACACGATCATCTTTACAACATCATGCGTAAGTTGCGGAAGATTCTGGGAAAAAGAAAATTGGAAATTGTAAAAATCAAGAAACATATTGGGTGCAATAATGGGAACGATAGGCGATGTTTCGTTCCATTTCCAATCTTTACTGTTTACATCTATAAAATCTTGGGGTACACTTTCAAAAGCAATATCTGTAAAAAATGGAAACCGGTCACTGCTACTCTGGATAGATGCCTTAAAACGGCTGGGCGTTAATAAACCCACAGATTCTACAAAAGTTTGTTTTTTCAGGTCATTGATTTCCTCCTCTGTTAATGCAGTAGCTCCGATATTTTTATCGCTTAATATTTTATTTAACACCAGAAAATTGGCAATGCTATCCTGGTTTGTTTTATTGTGTAGTAAATCATCATAGTTTGCCTGAATCTGTACCGCAGATAATATCAAAAGCATGGCGACTGATAAACCGATAAAAGCCATAATAAACCGCTTTCTTCCGGAAGCTGTGCGTATTAGCTTTTTTAAAAGTAGATTTAATCCTTCCATTGAATTCGGGTATTATAATAAATATTGCCGGTCATAAGTAAAATTCTCATCGTCCTCAAGATCAGTGATGATTAATCCTGCTTTTCTTTTCCTGCATTCTGTGTCTATTAAATCTGCTGCTTTACGGGTGTTACTTTTGTCAAGATGGCTGAATGGTTCATCCATAATTAGCCAGGTAAAAGGTTGTATCAGTGCCCGGATAATCGCTATCCGTTGTTGTTCTCCATAACTACAAATACCGGCTTCCTGGTGAAGTACATGACTGACACCGAGCATTTCTGCCATGGTATCTATGCTATCGGCTTGATAAAAAGGGGATTGTAGAACGCGTTTCAATTCTATATTTTCTCTTCCAGTCAGATTGGGAAATAAACGGAGATCCTGGAACACAATACTTAATTTCTGTTGGCGCAGCTCTGCCAGGGCGTCTTCATGTAAACCTGTAAGCGGTAGTTTATCAAAAAGAACAGCGCCCTCATAATCTTGGCGTAATTTATAGATGATGTGTACCAGTGTCGTTTTGCCAGTACCACTCGGTGCTTTGATTTTTATAAATTCACCTTGCTGCCACAGTACTGACGCACTCCATACATCTGAGTTTCTGGAAAGAAACCTATCTTTTAAAGGGGTTGGTAGTAATTGATTGAGTTCAATGGTCATACTCTGTGATTGCCGTATTGAAATTACAATGATGGAATGAAAAAGTCCTGCTTTTACAGGACTTTTCACTTATTGTTTTATAGTATCAATTGGTTCGGATGATAGCTGGAACGCCACCGGGGAATAATTTCTCTTCCATGTCTTTTTCTTTCTTCGCCTGAACACGCATATCTACTGCGATATCTGTTAAAAGACTGGTTAGTGTTACCAAGCTATTTTGTTTTTCATTCTGCATCCTTATTTCAAAAGAAGCTTTCACTGTCTTTCCATCAAAATTATCTGAACTGGCAATTACATCTTTAAAAGTATTTTTGGCTGTTGTGATAGACTGGTGAAATCCATCGCCTGCATCTTTAGAAAAACCATTCAATGTATTGGCTATATCAAAATAGAAAGCAGTTGATTTTCCTTTAAACCGGTCAAGTATTTCCTGCTTTAAAACAGCTTTACTGGATTTGCTTATATACTGTGTGTAGGTGAGTGAATCGCTGGCTATAATCAAGTTCTTATCATCTGCCATAACAAACAAACCCATGGTAGCTAATACTCCTGCAGCTTTGTAAATATTATTCTTTTTTACCAGCATTCCCTGCTCTGCAGCTTTATCCAAAATTTTATTAAAACTTGTTTTATCGCCAACCGGGGCACTTAATAACATTTTTACAAAAGGCTTTTTCTTCATCATGCTTTTTTCATCGGTTTTCATTTGGGGCTCAATGCCTGACATCCCCAGATCAGATATCACAACCGCAATATCACCTTTAAGTGATTTATAGATATCCTGACTGTTTAACCCCGTTTTTTGGAGGAATGTATTAACAAGACCTTCCACTTCCAGTTGTTTTAACATACCTCCCATAATTTCAGGGTTAAATGCTGCCAGCATAAAGCCATTGATATTTGAGGACGGATAATTTTCTAACATAGCCATATTTACTATTGGCCCAGAATATTGTTTCAGTACACTACTTAATAAAGGGTTGGTATAGGTACTCGTTTTTGCCGTAATCTTTCCATCATCAAAACTCAATGTAGAGGTAGTATAATTATCTTTCAATAATTCCTCCAACTTAGGTATTTGTAAGGGCATATTACTTAAAACTGCCAATGAACTGTTGGCACTTGTAAATGCATAACCATCCGCTTTTTCTTTGAACATGTCAGTGAAAATGCTCACATCGGCTAACGATTCACCGGGCTTTTGCGTAAAAAATCGTGTCACCTCCTGTTTCATTTCTGCTTCCGTATTTACAGGTACAGGTTTTTTAAATGTCATAGCCACTGTATCATAGGTTGCTTTTAGGTTGTGATTATAAATGGAAAAGATCACCTGTTTATCATTCCAGGATACTATGCCACCATCATGCAATACCATGTAACTAAAATCTGTCTCTTTTTTAATTTCGTTGGTTTTCAGTTTATCCTGTTTTTTCAGAAAGGCCTGCAGCTTGCCGGCATCCTGCAAACTTGCCAGCATGCTTACAGTATTAGACATACTGTTATCCGCATTGTTTTTCTGAACCATAAACAAAAAGAATTTCTCATTCCAATTAATACCCGCATTCATTCTTACTTCATTGAATAATGCTTTATCCTTCGAATTGGCAGAATCATTTTTAAAAATTCTACTAAGTAGTGTATCTACACTGATGCCACCTTTTTGTAATTTATCCTGCATCTGCTGCGGGTCAAGTACCAAAACAAAACTGGCATCCTTGGGAATGTATTTTGCTTCTTTTGGCGTATTATTTTTACAGGAAGTGAGGATTACTGCTGCTAGCAGTAGCAATAGAGAATATCGAACTATCTGCTTCATAAGGTATAATTGTAATGGTAAGGTACGAAAGTAGAATTAGTGATTGAAACCTATCCCTTTCTTCTGGTTCTAACGGCTAATAGACTGATAAATGGCTTCCTGGATGTTTGAACGCACGTTTAACTGGCTTATTTTATTGTTATTGCGTGTTGGTGTTACCCTGTTGGACAGAAAAATATATACCAGTTTATACTTAGGATCTACCCAAACACAGGTTCCGGTAAAACCTGTATGTCCAAATGTTTCCGGTGATACACTGAGGGATGGATAGGGATCTTTGCGGGTGGCATTATCTTTTTCGGGTTTATCAAATCCTAATCCCCTGCGACTAACGCTGCTGTTATAGGCGGTAAATTTATCGATGGTTGACTTTTGTAATAAACGTACCCCATTAAGTTCGCCACCATTAAGTAAGAGCTGGTATAATTGGGCGAGGTCATATGCATTGCTGAATAAACCTGCATGACCGGCTACGCCGCCAAACATAGCAGCACCCTCATCATGCACGTCTCCACGAATGAGTTGCTGACGAAAATGTGTTTCTTCTTCGCTGGGTGCTATCTGGTTAACAGGCATCAATTCGAGTGGTCTGAAAGTAGTAGTAGTCATATGCAATGGCAGGTAAAAAGTTTCCCGGGCATATTCATTCAAAGTTTTCCCACTAACCGATTCTACAATTTTGCCTAGGAAGATAAAATCATTATCGCTGTAAATATATTTATTAGGTTCTGTAAGCTTGCTTTGCAAAATGCGTTTATATAAACTGTCTTCGCGATCGTTGCGCAGGTAAAGGCCTTCGGCAACACGGTATTGATGCTGGGCATCTCTGGTAGTTGAAAAATATTGCGGAAGTGGCTTACCCGAAGCGCTGTCTATCACTTCCCGGTAAAAAGGAATAAATGGGTTTAAACCAGCCTGGTGCAATAAAATATCTGTCAGCTTTAAAGCTGCTTTATCACTACCCCTTACCCATGGCAAATAATCTCCCAGTGTTTTATCAAGATCAATTTTTCCCTGCTCATACAGTTTCATAACGGAAACGGTAGTGGCAGATATTTTGGTTACAGATGCAAGATCGTATACCATATCTGTCGTTACCGGTTCTTTTTTATCAAAATTTGTATAACCGAATGCTTTATGATAGACCAGTTTACCATCTTTTGCTACCAACACCACCATACCGGGTGCCGCACCTTTTTCAATTGCATCTTTTGCGATGACATCAATTTTATTTAACGCTTCAGCCTGTAACCCTATAGACGCGGGCGGTGCAGGCTGGAAATAACTATTATAAACAATCCCATCTCCAAATTTCAAATTCTCTGCAACGGTTACAGGTAAAGTACCTTTTGCCTGTATGCTTCCCGACAATAAGTTTACAGCAGCTTCCTGCGTAAGATCATCATCTTCATAACAAGCAATGAGGTTTGGGGCATGATTAATATTTTTTATAGCATATGGGTTACCAAAAATTAGTGTAATAGTCTTGGGCTGTTGCAATCCATTCAATAAGTAAACGGATGCATTGCTCAACCCAAAATTGTTTGCAGGCCGGCGGCTGTAGTTATGCAAGCCTACAACCACTACATCATAATTTTTCTGGTTGATACTATTTATGAGTTGTAATGCGGATGCACTATCGGTTTTATCAACGAGAATACTATTGATCTTATCATCCATCAATTGTTTTCCTACTGGCCTTTTGCTACCGAATAAATAAATATCCGCATTATAGTCACTTCTCATTTTTGTAGTAATCGTATTCTCATCGGGAGCACCAATACTTATATAAGCTACTTTTTTCCCTTTCGTAACAGGAAAGACAGAAGCATTCTGTTTGTTTAACAGGGTTAGCGCATTGGTGCTTATAATAGTTCTGATGGCATTGGTTTGTTTATTCAGATCAGTAATAAGTCCTTCTGTCTGTATTGGTTCCCATTTATTCAATCCCAAATGATATTTTGCCAGCAACACTTTTTTTACTTTGCTGTTAATATCATCCCAGCTAAGCCGGCCGTCTTTAATAGCTTCTTTTATCTTTTGGATACTGCCGGGTATATCGCCGGGCAGGCATAACATATCATTACCCGCAATTAGAGACATAACAGAGGCATCTCCTTTGGGAAAATATTTGGCTACTCCCTGCATCTCCAAAGCATCAGTAAATGAAATTCCCTGAAAGTGCAGATCGTTTCGTAAAATGCCTGTTACATTTCTATACGATAAAGAGCTGGGAAGATTGGTGGTAGTATCAATGGCAGGAATGGAAAGATGCGCAGTCATAATAGCACCTACGCCGGCTTTAATCATTTCAGTAAACGGATATAGTTCGAGATCATTTAACTGCGCACGGCTTTTGGTGATTACAGGAAGATCCTTATGAGAATCGACAGACACATCACCATGACCGGGAAAATGTTTTGCCGTAGCCATAATACCTACATCCTGCATTCCTTTCATATATTGAACGCCGTATAAGGCAACTTTATATTTATCCTCACCAAAACTTCTGTCGTTAATGACAGGGTTTAGCGGGTTATTATTTACATCCACATCAGGTGCATAGTTTACCTGAATACCCATCCGCTTACACTGTTCGCCTACGGCTTTACCACATGTATACATCAGTTTTGCATCAGGTGTTGCGCCCATCATTAACTGTCGTGGATAATTGATTACGCTGTCTAAGCGCATGCCCAATCCCCACTCGCCATCAATAGAAATCAGTAAAGGTGTTTTGGCAATGGACTGATAAGTATTGGTAAGCAGCGCCTGTCTAACGGGGCCACCCTGGAAAAAACAAAGTCCGCCAATATTGTATTTTTTTATCAGTTCCGTTATTTCTGCCACATGCTCAGCGCCCAGATTGCTATGTGCACGGATAATCATCAGCTGCGCAATGCGTTCATCTTTACTGAGTTTCCGGAATTTCTTTTTTACCCAGCGCATCGCTTCGGGTGTTTGTTCGTAGAACTTTTGCGCGTTCAAATCAGTTAGTAAAGCCAAAGCCGATAGCAGGACAACAAAAAAATATACTAATTTTCTTTTCATGTAGTAAAATTGTGGAGACACAAGTTAACCATTCTGATGAATTGAAAAGTAGGGTACTAGAAGTATAGTGCTTGATGAATAAAGTACGAAATTAGTAGGGAGGCTTAATTTGTATGTAGGAGCTGCCTTTTTGTTGGGAATAAAAAACCCCGGTACATAAGTGCCGGGGTGATAAGTATTTTTACTGACTTCAGGCTTCTTCTTTTTCGCCTTCCTCTTCAGATTCAGTCAACACAGGCTCAATATTATGGGCTTTAACTACAGCATACCATTTGATCATTTTTTTCATGTCACTGGCATACACACGGGAAAAGTCCATATCCGGGTATACTTTTTCAAAATAAGCTTTTACGGCCTTTGCATCTTTATCTGGTGGAAGTACTTCCGTGCTTTTGCCCATGGCCTGAAAAACCTCAACAAGGTTTACGTTATCACGAACGGTATATACTTCTATACTTTCTAGGTGCGAGAAGTTGTGTACGCGGCTACTGACGAATTTGGTAGTTTGATCTTCCAGTGATTTTACAATTGCGCCATCTGTTTTGCTTCCCACCAGTTCAAACAATCCGTTGAGGCCGGTTACCGATATTAACTTACTGTACTCCATATTTCAATGATTAAGAGCTGCAAAGTAAAGGTAAAATGAAGAAAAGAGCCCGGTATGAATCGAATATCCTGTTATTAAAGGACTTCATCCTTCAAAATCGCCAACGGACAATAAAAATATATAATGTGTTTTGATGAATGATCCGCTTTCACAAAAGAGAAATTGCCAAAATATTAGGTGTTTGATATTCATTCATCCTTTTTATTTTTTTTTAAAATTCTATTTAATCTATTTTGTATAGAAATAAGCGAAACCGGATCATCTTTATCAACTTATAAAAAAGGATATCCCATAAATACATTTTTACAAACCATTTCTTTACATGTCTACCTCTCTTATTTGCATATTCCAAAAACTAAAAAAATGAAAAAAGTTTACTCTCTTTTGATGGCAGTTATGATTATTCTATTTGTCGTATCTGCAAAATCCCAGGGCATACCGCCGGATAGTATTAAGGCACAAATGGTAAAAGATTGGGAACGTGCCAGGGTTTATACCAATGCCTACCTGACTACGATGCCTGCCAATAAATATAACACGCGGGCTGTAGACAGTATCCGCAGTTTTTCAGAACAGATGTTGCACCTGGCTTCGGGTACTATTGGACTGGTGGCAAACGGCTCGGGCAAAGCCAGGATTTTTCCGGGATTTAATATGGAAAAATCTGCTGGTGCACAAGGCAAAGATTCTGTAAGCTATTATGTAAATGCCAGCTATGATTATGCGATTGATGCCATCAAAAATATGGATGCATCTAAACTGTGGGAACACGTAAAGCGTGGTCCTTATGATGAAACAAAATTTGCATGGCTGCAGAAAGCTTTTGAACACCAGACACATCATCGCGGACAGTGTACAATTTATATAAGGCTCCAGGGGATCCGTCCGCCAAATGAAATGCTGTTATGATTTTTTAAAAGGTAATATTTTGAAATTTGAGTAAAAAACACGCCACAGATTTGTAGATTTTTTATAGTCTGCAAATCTGTGGCGTAATAATGTACAATATAATGTGTAATGCATTTTTGTAGTGCATCTTTTTAGTATTGCATCATTCTATTTCTGTTTTGCTTCTAATGACTGTTTCAGATAATGCCGCCTGCAGGCGTGCAGATACGGTTTCATAATCTGTATATCCCCGTGCCAGTAGATGAAATTTGCTATCATTAACCTGTAGGAGTAAACAGGGATAACCCGTTACCTGTAGTTGTTTGCACAACTGGAACTCATAATGGGCCTGTTCTTTATATTCTTCACTTTTTAGTTTGGTATAAAAAACTTCGGGCTGAATACTATATTTTTCGAGTAGATGACGGTAGGCTTCATCATCCGTAAGATCACGACCCTCATAATGCAAAGCCCATTGCAGATCGGATGCAAATTCAACCTGCCTGCCTGGATAATATTCCTTAAAAATACATAAGGCAATAGCCGGCTTCTCAGAATTAGGAAACCAGTCACTCAATTCAGGATGATTAATATGCCAGAGATAATCTTTACCAAATGTGACACCGGTATATTCTTCAACCGTAGGGTATGCTTGCTGAATATAACCTGCCGTTACAGAAATGGAAACGGGCTCTTCGGGCAATATCATCCCGCCAGATAAAACCTCGATCTGTAAAATGGGATGGTTTTCAACTATCTGTTTCATTACTGGGCTAAAACCATAGCACCAACCGCAATAGGCATCGTAGCAATAAAATAAAATGGACTCCATAGAATAAAGATAAAGAAGTCTTGCGTTTAGAGTTATTGAGAATGATTATTTTGAACTTTGTACCTTTGTTCGCAAGAGTTGGTAAAACTCCAAACTCCAAACAGGTAACTCCAAACTAAAATATATGCCCGGCTTTGAATTATTTGGCGACGAAGAAAGAAAAGAAGTGAATGACGTACTGGAAACAGGCATCCTGATGCGTTATGGTTTTGATGGCCCGCGCAAAGGAATCTGGAAAGCACAGGAACTGGAAAAAGCCATTACCGAAGTATTTGGGTGCAAGTATGCGCAGCTAACTTCCAGTGGTACGGCTGCATTAACCACTGCTATGGCGGCATTACATATTGGGGCAGGCGATGAAGTAATTATGCCCGCTTTCACATTTGTTGCGAGTTTTGAAGCAGTGTTAAGCGTAGGCGCTATTCCCATATTGGTAGATATTGATGAAACATTAACGCTTAGTCCGGATGCTGTACGCGCAGCTATTACACCCAAAACAAAATGCATTATGCCCGTTCATATGTGCGGCAGTATGGCTAACCTGGATGCATTGAAAAATATCTGTAAGGAATATGGGCTGATATTATTGGAAGATGCCTGCCAGAGTATTGGTGGAAAATATAAAGGAAAAGCATTGGGTACGATTGGTGATGCCGGTACTTTTTCATTTGATTTTGTAAAAACAATTACCTGCGCAGAAGGGGGTGTGGTAATGACGAACAGGGAAGATGTATATACTAAATCTGATGGTTATACAGATCATGGACACGATCATGCAGGCGCTGACCGCGGCGCTGACCTTCATCCATTTATCGGTTATAATTGCAGGATCAGTGAATTGCATGCAGCAGTGGGACTGGCACAAATAAGAAAGCTTGACAACTTCCTCTCTATACAGCAAAAAAATTGCCAGCTCCTTCGCAGCTACCTCGAACAAATTCCGGAAGTTAGCTTTCGCGTAATACCTGAGGGCGGAGAAGATAGCTGTTCCTTTATTTCATGGTTTCTGCCAACAGAAGAAATCACAAAAGCATTTGTAGCAGAGATGAAAGAGCAAAATATTTTAGCAGGAAACTTTTACTGGTTTGTAAACAACTGGCACTACATTAGTAAATGGGATCATTTGAAAAATGCCACTACGCTTCATGCCATCAGCGATGAACAAAAAAATGCTTTATTAAAATTAAAGGAAACAAAGTTCCACGCAAGTGATGCCATCATGGGTCGTTGTATTTCTACGGCGATAAGTCTTGTATGGACGGATGAGCAGATAAAAGAAAAAGGAGAGAAAATGGCAGCTGTTATAAAAAAAGTAGTACAGGCACAAATGCAACAGGCATAAACGTATGGCAAAAAAAGAGTTGGATGGCGATATCACCCTTTCCCAGAAAAGCAGCTTTAGCAAACATTTTTTATTAACAGAATTTTTAGAAGAAGACAGGAAAGCGATACTTCATTTATTACAGTAAACTGGTAATGCAAGGCAGTTGAGGCTGATTAATTTTTCCGAGGAGATTTCTGTGACTGTTTAAAATCAGCCCCCTTTCCCTCCAGGGTATTTACATAATCGACACTTCCCAGTCGTAGCCTGAATGGCACTTTTGTTATCTTTTCTATCTGTAATTCTTTTTTACAGAAAAACGGCAGCGTGCTGCTGTAATAGTTTTCAGGCAGCAATCTCACAGGTACATGCCTGAGGCTGTCCATGGGTTTTACCCTTTCTGAGCTTAGGGGCTTTACCTGCTGTGCAACACCAGCGGCGGTTATTAGCAATAAATTCACAAACAAACAAATTCCTTTCACAGTTGGGTTACTTTCTTTGTACGTAAATTTACAGCATTAAATCAAAGTACGATTTAAGAAGTATGATGTACGGCAGCTTTTGTTTGTACTTCATACCTTCGACTTGTAACGTAACTATGTCTCTTAATCAATCATTACAACAGAAATTACTACAGAAACTGTCGCCTCAGCAGATACAGTTAATGAAACTATTGCAGGTACCTACTGCCAACCTCGAAGAACGGATAAAGGAAGAACTGGAAGAAAACCCTGCATTGGAGCTGGATGAAGAAGGCCATGAAGATGAATATGGAGATGATATACAGGATGAATTTGATAATGCATCTGATGATGATGCCGATATGGATGGCAGCGCAGATGAATATGAAAACGTAGATATCAGCGAATATGTGGTAGATGATGACGGAGAAATTGCCGACTATAAAATGAAGGATGATAACTATCCTGAAATGGATGATCAAAAAGTGATTCCCATAAAAGTAGAGACGAGTTTTCATGAATTGCTGTTAAACCAGCTCGGTATGCTGGAACTGGATGACCGCAGTTTTAAAATTGCAGAACAGATCGTGGGAAGTCTTGATGATGACGGATACCTGCGTAGAGAACTTTCTTCCATTGCCGATGACCTTGCTTTCCGGCAGGGATTGGTTGTTGAAGAAAAAGAGATAGAGACATTGCTGGAAATGATACAGCAATTTGATCCGCCGGGCATCTGCGCAAGAAATCTGCAGGAATGTCTTCTGCTGCAACTGAGTCGAAAACTTTCGGAAGGAAAAAGTGTGGCACTCGCCGTACAGATCCTAAGTAAATATTTTGATGAGTTTACGAAAAAGCATTATGAAAAAATACAACGCAGCCTGAACCTGACAGATGAACAGCTTAAAGAAGTAATCACCCAGATTATTAAACTCAATCCTAAACCAGGCGGTAATATCGGCGAGATTAATAAAGCGGAAAGTTATATCGTTCCTGATTTTTTTGTACTCAACAATAATGGAAAATTAGAGTTGACACTGAATGCCAAGAATGCCCCCGATTTGCGCATAAGCGAAGGCTACCGTGACATGCTTAAGGATTATGATAAAGGGAGTAAAAAAGACAAGCGGCAAAAAGAAGCCGTACTGTTCATCAAACAAAAAATAGATTCTGCCAAATGGTTTATTGATATGATCAAGCAGCGGCAGGATACATTGGTGAGTACCATGAGTGCCATAATGAAACACCAAAAAGAATTTTTTTTAACAGGGGATGAAACAACCATGCGCCCCATGATACTGAAAGATATTGCTGAAATTACAGGCCTTGATATCTCTACCGTTAGCCGTGTTGCCAATAGTAAATTTGTACAAACAGAATTTGGTACTTACCGCTTGAAATTCTTTTTTAGCGAATCACTAAGTACTGATAGCGGTGAAGAAGTAAGCACCAGGGAGGTGAAGAAAATTTTGAGTGATATGATTGAAGCAGAAGACAAACGCAAACCGCTCAGCGATGAAGTACTTACTGAAATGCTGCAGGAAAAAGGATACAATATTGCGAGAAGAACAGTAGCTAAATACCGCGAACAACTCAATGTTCCTGTAGCAAGATTACGTAAAGAGCTGTAGTATTAATCCACGCAAACTGGTAATGAGATAACGATTTTTCATTCCTCCCCACCCAGCTTCCACGAAACACGGGTTTATTGTATATCTTGAAGAGGTAGTCCGTTGATATCCTATAAAAAACCTCCGTGAAAAAAAGAAATTTACTTTTTCTTTCTTTACTGTTATTCGTTATGCTGCTGATTGCAGGGCAAACATTTGGCCAGACGGTTTGCTCAAAATTCATCCGCCAGAAAGATACCATCCTCTGTAATGGTTCGGCTATTACACTTACGCTTCTTGATCCCGTTGCTACCGATTCTGTTTTACCAGGCGTATGGAAATTATTGATTAAAGGAAATTCGATAGATTCTAATTTATTTAATCTTAAGGCTTTTGGGTTCGATAAGTCGCGTCAGTATCTCTATTCTATTATTCATCAGAAAATTGTTCGTTTTGATTTAAAAAATAACAGTATCTCCCAGGTAGCAGCCACTAACTGGCCGGGAGATTATACAGAATTCACTTTTGATCCTTCCAATAACCGTTTACTATGCTGGAGAAATGGGCGCGACAGTGTTTTTGCTGTATCAGCCACTGGTGGCAACTGGACTGTAGCCGGGCGCGGCAGTATAGACAGGGAATGTTTTGGCGCCTCCCCCTTCTGGAACACGTTAACCAATCAACCCGGTATTTACGGTGGGTATGGTTTCAATACTATGAAGAGCTGGATATTTGAAAATAATATCACTGCCGGCTGGCAGCAAAAAAAATCTAATCCTGCGGTTGATTCTATGCCTCCTAAAGGTGGAAACCTTATTGGTAGTAACAGTGATGATAAAAAGTTATACCTGTTTTCAGGGCAGGGAAGTTATAGCGGAGATGAACTTGCCGGTGGCTGCACCCTCGGTAGTCCCTGGGCCACAGCCAGCGGTATGTTCTGCTGGTTAAGAGATTTATGGGAACTGGATCTGTCTACCTATACTTTTAAAAACATCTTACCGGTAAATGATCCATCTATACAATACGAAGGGGCAGTGTCTTACAATTATGACAAATCCTATTTTTATTTATTTGGGGGATTTCAGCCAACGAATGATTTTGTAAAAAACCAATCACTGCCCAATACTAATAAAACATTCCGTTACAGACTGGGAAAAGAGCTGGGCTTTTCAGTATTTAATGGAGAAGGAGATGTGCCACCTGCTGCGGTAACCGGCACAAACGGAAATGCCTATTATGATGTCGTTGGGAAAAGAACAATTTGGGCAAGAAACGATGGCATATGGGCCTATTATCCTGATTCCTCAGCGATACCTGTTTCTGTAAAATCTGTTAAATGGTCTACCGGAGATACTGCAAATGCAATCGTTGTTAAACCTTTACAGACCACTGTTTACAAAGTAACCCGTATTAACGGAGGCGTGTCCTGTTCGGATAGTATTAAAATTACTGTTCCCGTTCTGAAAAAAAATCTTCAGCCGGTTTTGAATGTTTGTGCCGACAGTGCAATACTTGATGCAGGTGCGGGTTTCAATGCCTATGCCTGGAATACCGGTGAAACCAAGCAAACTATCCGTGTAACACAGAGTGGTACTTATACCGTTGCAGTAACCCTTAGTGGGTGTACTGAGAAAGACAGCAGTAAGGTACAGATTGCACCACCTATTTTTGATTTTCGCATCCGTAATCAAAAAGATTCTGTTTGCACAGGAGAAGCAGATTCTTTATTTATAGTAACACCGCAGCCTAGCGTTTCATATGCATGGTACGTCCCGGGCAATGCAAACGTAATTAATAAAGGCCCTTATTATGTTGCTCAAAACATTACCAAAAATTCAGATTATATCGTAAGCGCCTCAAGTAATCCACCTGTATGTATTGCAAAAAGCGGGATAACGCATATTACGCTTAGAACCAAATTTTCAAAACCTGTTATTCATGCTGATTCCATTAATATTTCAACCATTGTATTCACCTGGGATCCCGTGCCCGATGCTACCAGTTACCTCGTTAGCATGGACAGAGGAAATAGTTATTCCAGTGTGCCAATAGGTGGTCCGCAGGGATTGTTTAAAACGGTTATAGACTTACGCCCTAACCAGTCTGCAACCATTACAGTAATCGCGTTGGGCCCATACGCATGCCAGACAAGCGATTCTAGTCAACTAAGTGCCAGCACACGCAACCCGCTTGGGAATGGTATTTATGTGCCCAATGCCTTTACCCCAAATGATGATGGTGTGAATGATGTGTTTCTTGTGTACGCAACGGCTATATCCTCCATCAGGTTAATGATATATAATCAATGGGGTAAACAAATATTTCTTTCAACGGATATGCGCAACGGATGGGATGGTTTATACAATAACGGCAAAGCCGCTGCAGGTTTGTATACCTATGCGCTGGAGGCCATTATGCAGGATGGAAAGCGGGTAACCCAAAGCGGATCATTTACTTTAATAAGATAATTAGAAGCATACCATAATCGATAACACATGCGTAAAATTTTACTACTCGCCATCTTACCACTGCTTGTTGGTAATAGCCGTTTATCTGCACAGGTGGATGCTCATTTCACACAATATTATGCTTACCCACTGTGGTTAAACCCTGCATTTACAGGTGTTATAGACGGAAGCTACCGCATTACCGCTAATTACCGGAAGCAATGGCCCACAACAAATGGCGCTTTCAGTTCTCAGGGATTAACAGGAGATGTATCGCTACCAAAAAATTTTGGAATGGGGCTCACTGTTTTTAACCAGAAAACAGGAGATGGCGGCTACCAGTATACTACCGGATATCTTTCCCTTTCTTACCAGGTGCATCTTACACCATACAAAGTATTGAGTGCAGGTTTCCAGGTAGGACTTCTTAACAGAAGAGTGGATGCATCCAAACTGCAATTTGGTAATCAATTTAATCCATCCATGGGATATGATCCCACATTGTCTTCCAATGAAATTTTTGCCAGCCAGTCTGCCACTTCCACTGATGGAAGTGTAGGTCTGTTGTATTTTGATGGCGACCCGAAAAAAACGGTGAACCCGTTTATAGGGGTAAGCTTATATCATCCTTCAGAGCCTGCCAACCATTTTATTTCCAATACAGAAAATAACAGGATACCTGCACGTTTCTCTGTTCATGGAGGTGTACGTGTTAAGATGAGTGACCAGGTTGACCTGATACCCAATGCCGTTTATTTTAGTCAGGGTAGTGCCAGTGAAATTGCGGGTGGTATGGCCTTACACCTGAAAATAGATGGCGACAAAGATCTTATTACAGGAGTGATGTACCGGCTCAATGATGCAGTAGCACCTAATATTGGTTTACACATTAATGGACTAACGCTTGGTTTTAGTTATGATGTCAATATTTCTCAATTAAAAACAGCCTCATCCATAAATGGCGGATATGAGTTGTCCATCAGTTTTACTAATCCAAGAAAAATACCTGATACCAAGTTCATATGCCCGCGACTATAAAACAGACATTTTTTATTATTATTTGGACCTGTATGCCGGGTGCTATGGTATGCATGCCCGGTTATCTTTTTGCGCAAACTGTAAGAAAGATAGAACGCAGGGCTGATGCCGCTTTTACAGGCAAGGATTATTATACTGCTGCAAAATTATATTCTGTTATTCTGTATGATAGTCCGCTTGTAAAAGAATCGCCCTCGCTCCTATATCCTTTTCAGCCGGGTAATCATGGGAGTCATGGACTTATTAAAACATCCAGGCGAAATGAAGTTGTATTCAAGCTGGCGGAATCGTACAGATTATATAATCATTTTAAAGAAGCAGGGAGTCAGTATGCACAGTATATAGCATCGCAAGACACACGTTTTCCATTGGTGGGTTTATGGTACGGAGAAAGTTTACTTGCTAATAATGAACCGCAAAAAGCTATTACAGCGTTTACCAATTTTTTACAACAGCACAAGTCAAAGGATGTATATGCAGAAAAAGCAAAGCAGGATATCGCTTCTGCCAATTTCGTATTGTCTAACAGGATATTAACGCCAAGAGCTGTGATTACAAAATTATCCTCTACCGTTTCTGCGGATGGTTCTGATTTTGCATATGAAAAAATAAATGATAGCATCTTCTGGTTCACTACTTCCCGGCATGAACTGGATAAGAAACAAGAAAAAATATTCCCCGTCAGGTTATATGCCGGCAACTTAAACAAAAATACTTCTTCAAAAATTACTGGCCTTTCCGGTGATTTAAATATGGCTACTCATTCTTTGTCGGCAGACGGGTTAACCCTTTATTTTACCGGCTGGAAAAATGATCTGAAAACCGGCGTTACACCGTATCATCTTTTTTATATGTCTAGGGGCGCAATAGATTCTGCATGGAAATCGCCGGTAATGTTGCCTGCACCAGTTAATGTAAACGGGTTTCAGTCAAAGCAACCTTTTATAACAAAGGATGGTAAATATTTACTGTTTGCATCGGACCAGCCCGGCAGCATCGGAAAATTTGATATCTGGATGGTAGTGATGGATGGAAGAAAACCTGTGGGGAGATCCGTTAATCTGGGAAGTACCATTAATACGATTGGTGATGACGTTACTCCTTTTTATGAAGCAGATTCCGCATTACTTTATTTTAGTACAGATGGAAGGGTGGGCATGGGTGGATTGGATATTTTTCAGGCCAGCGGTTATCCGGGTCAGAATCAGTGGACGGCGGTAACCAATCTGGGATGGCCGGTTAATTCAGTGCGAGATGATCAGTATTACCGCAAAGAATCTTCCTCTTCAACGGCCTACCTGAGTTCAGACAGGGCCTCTTCCTGCTGTCTCGAAATATTTACAGCGGTTAACGTAAAATATATCGAGCCTGAAAAGAAAGACACTGGCCGGGGTAATCATTCTGCTGTTATGGATAGCTCCTCGAGATTGTCAATATCCGTCAGTGAAATAGAGAGAATGAATAAGCAGTTACTGGATTCGATCAATTCAATCACGATGGAAAGAAATTATGTGTATTATAATTTTGCCAGTGCTTCTATCCGCAAAACAGATCAGCCACCGCTAAACGATATTGCCAATCAACTTAAAACAAATCCCGAACTTAATATATTGATCGCTTCGTTTACAGATTGTATCGGTTCCCTGTCAAGGAACATTCATTGGGCAAGAAAAAGATCTGAATCGGTTAAAGCATATCTCATAAAAAAAGGCATTGATCCGTCAAGAATTAACATTGATTTCTTTGGCAAGAAGCATTTTATTTTGCCTTGCCTTGAGGGAAGATATTATAACAAAGAAGAACAAATTGCCAACCGCCGTTCAGACCTAATCCTAACAAAAGAAGCAACGCCTAAATGGCGCCCATCTGGCAGGGAGCTGGATGTTGATCCATTACAGGTAAGTCCATTATACCGATCTGTTAATTCGAATTTTGACAGTAAATCTTATATCACTAAAGAAGTGCCGGAAACGAAACCGGAGAATGGGGCCACATTGCATGCAAATAATAGCGGGAAAGTAAAGCCAGCGTATGAGGCGAATACGCTACTTTCTGATGATAAAAAGAAAGATATCCTGGCTAATGACGCTGCTGGAAATACTGCAGGAAGTAAAAATAAGATGAATGCAGATCGATCTGTGGTTGCAACTAGCAACACGGGTGAAAAGAATAGACAGAAGAATAAAACATCTTATGGTTATATCAGAGACAGTAGTATAGAAACGCTGTCAAGAGATAAGATGAACATGGTAAATAGTAAACCTGTTGATAGCGGTACTGTTACACAAACACGTAACCTGTCCCTTAATGAGGTACTTGATTTTAGTCCCAGGGTAAAAACGGGTGTGGTAGCAGAAATGGTCAAACGGATTCCAAGGAAACCGCTATTTCTTTATTCGGTATCAGATTCTGTACGGATAGATTTATATGATAACGGCGTGTTTGATTATGATACGGTATCGGTGATATACGATAAACAACTTGTGTCTTATAAACAACTGCTGCAGACAAATAAGCCGATCCGTTTTTATGTAAAACTAAGTACTGATCCGAACAAAAATGAAATGATACTCTTTGCCGAAAATCTGGGATTTACGCCCCCCAATTCTGCGCTTATGGTGATTACCGACGGGGAAAATAAACGTACAGAAGTGAATGTTACCAGCGACATGGAACATAATACTGTTATATATTTTATCAAGGTAAAAAAAGAAAAACAGTAACATTGCAGGATGGAGCAGACCCATAACCTGGCTGATAACAAACATTCTTTACTGCTGACAATACCGGCCAAAGTAATTTCGTATATATTTCATCCCTTGTTCATACCCACGTATGTATTTTTCTTTTTAATCAGACAGTTTCCGTATGAGTTTGCCAATATAACAGAGTGGCAATTGAAAATGCGTTTTTTTGGGGTATTTTGGTTTACTGCTTTCTTTCCTGCTTTTGCTGTATTCCTTTTATGGCGTTTAAAATTCAGTGAAAGTATTTTTCTGCGCACACAGAAAGAAAGAGTGGTTCCTTATATCATAAGCATGTTCTTCTACTGGTGGATGTATTATCTGAGCAGGAATTTTACAGATCAGCCAGGAGTATTAAAATTTTTCTTCATGGGCATTTTTGTGGCCACGGTTGTGGGATTGATTTTGAATAATTATTTTAAGATCAGCCTTCATGCCATGGGCATAGGCGGTGCTTTGGCAGCTATTATTTTGTTTGCTATGTATTATCAAATGTCTTTGGGCGTTTCTATCAGTATCGTAACCATTATGGCAGGTATGGTTTGTACCAGCAGGTTTCTGGTAAGCGATCATACTTCTAAAGAAATATATACCGGGTTGTTTGTAGGAATAGGCTGCCAGATGGCAGCCTATTATTTTATTATGTAAGCTTACCGGTTTCTTCCCGGGATCCGAATTCGTCAATATAAATTTTTACCAAAAGAATAAATAAAGAAATCAGGATAGGTCCAAAGATCAGTCCGATAAATCCAAAAAGACCTACACCCAGAATCACCCCAAAAATGGTTACGAGTGGGTGAATATTACCAATCTTTCGCTGAATATAAATCCGGAAAACATTGTCTGCCACGGCCATAATCACAACGCCATAGGTAATTAATAAAATCCCTTTCGTGGTGTGACCTTGTGCAAAAAACAGAACAGCTAAAGACAAGTAAGCGAGTGCGGAACCAATCATAGGAACCATTGCACTTATACAGGTTGCAATAAACCAGAAGGGAACATCCTGTACACCCAAAAAATAATAGCCAACCGCACCTATCATTCCCTGCAGCAGCGCGGTAACAGGCAATCCCAGCGCATTGGAAAAAACAAGTTTCCTGGTTTCTTTACCCAGCAACAATAAGTTGCCTGTACGAAGTGGAATATTTTTGTACAGCCATGCTTCTGTTTCTCGTTTATACACAAGCAAAAAATAAACAATAAAATACATGATCACAATAATCAGCAGCGAGTTAAATGTGGCGCCTAATAATTTGGGTAAGCTTTGTGCAATGGTTGCGCCGATATTTTCTATGTTTCCCTTATTGATGATCGTGATATGGAAGCTGCTTTCTATGTTGCCAAGAAAATGTTTTAACCCAGCTGCCACTTCGTTTGAATGCTGAACAGCAAAGCCGATTTTATTATACAGAACATTTACAAATAAGCTTATCGGTAAAAGTATCATAATAAAAGAGGACACAATGAGTACCATTACAGCCAGCCGCCTGTTCCATTTTTTTGTACTTACCAGGTAATGCATGGGCCTGTCTAATAAAACATAAAACGTTATAGCACCCAATAGGGAAGGGAGATAAGAGGATAGTTGTAAGAGAAAAAAAGTTCCCAGAAAAACCAGTGCTGCATAAAAACTGAGTTGCCTCAGTTTAAAGGTGTTAAGCTGTTGCATGTATAAGGTTGTACCTGTAAAATACAACAATTAAACATGCGTTTTTTAAAATCGAACACAGCGCACTCTATCCAGTGTTGAGTTTCTTATCTTAAGAAAACCGCGGTAAGAAGCAGTAAGTTCAAGTCCGCCGCGCCAGTTGGATGCTACGTTGAGCTTAGATACATTTACATCATAACTAACCCCAATACTCATATGGTTAAAATCCATTTTTATTACTGGTATCACTGCATCTCCCCATCTTAAAAAACTGCCTGCATAAATAGTAGCCGGTTCTTCACTATCATATTCTGTAAGATCCATCCCATACATGACACCGCCTAATAGCTGGTGGTTGCCGTTCTGTGAATAATAATCGGCGAATGCGATAAGATGTCCTCTATCGCCCGCTTTACCATTAGTGCCAATATTCAATGATAATTTCGGTGCCAGAAAACTAGCTTCTGTTGTGGTTACTGAATGAATAGTAGGACGGGTAAAATGAGACAATCCCGCTGCTATATAAAATTTTGTTTGGTTTTCGAATACGGTGCTGAAACAAAGACCTGTACTCAAATCCCAATAAGAATATCCGTTATTAAGAATGGGTTGTGCACTCGCATTGGAAGCACTGTACCCGTCTCTGTACTGGTCTCCTAATTTTAATTGACTTGCATCGAACTGGCTGGTTACCGGCCCACCCATAAAGGCAAGTGATAAATAAGTATCACGCTCTGCGTTGAGGGACTTATGAAAATTGATTGCGGGTAATAATTGCGTTCTTTTCAGGCGGATATCACCTGCGCCATCCATACTCATCTGCAAACCGGCTGTTAATACATCATCATGTTTGCCGATAGGTATTTTATGTTCGATACTAAGGGCAGTGGTTCGGTAGGGAACGGTGATGCTTCCCCACTGGTCGCGGTAAGCTGTTGATATACGGATATCGCCATTAAATAATCCTGATAGAGCGGGGTTGCGTAATAAGGGCTGCTCATAGAATTGTGAGAAAGTAAAATCCTGCGCCATACAAATCTGATGGGTGCAAATCAGTAATACCAATGTGTAAAATTTTTTCATAACAGACTATTTTAAGATGGCTACATTTCCTTTAAAAAATCCCGGTGTTCCTTTTTCACAAATTGCTTCGCATACATACACAAATACATCTGGTGTTGCGGGTTTGCCTTTAATTCTTCCATCCCAACCACTTGATTGGTCACCTGGCTGGAAGTTTGTTTTTTCAAATACCATTTCACCCCACCGGTTGTATATGCGAAAACTTTTTATCAGCTTAAGACCTTTTCCCTGCACAACCAGTACATCATTAATGCCATCCCCATCCGGAGAGAATGCATTGGGAATAAAGACTTCGGTAGTTGGACAGAATGTTTTAATACAAACCGTATCACTACTCCTGCATCCATAAATATTGGTAGCCGTACAGCTGATACATTGATCCATGATAACTTTTGCTTTTGGAGAGGCGCAATCAAGGCACGTAAAGTCTGCACCTTCCCATCGCCATTTTTTAATATCCGGCACACTGCTCTCTGCATGCAGCTGGATGGTATTTCCGGAAAGTAACACGGTGTCTTTGCCCAGGCGAATAGCTGTAGGTTTACCCACTACCAGCCTTATTTCTGCAGTGTCTGCAAAACACTTATAGGTGTCCGTACCGGTTACCTGGTAAGTAGTGGTAGCAAGAGGAGAGGCAACAGGAGTGGCAGTATTATAATTACTCAAACCGGCATCATTCCGCCAGGTATAGGTTGCTGCCCCACTAACCACCAGTTGTTTGGTACCACCAATACAAATGGTATCCATTGCCCGCGCAGTTAAGGT
>JBBRHM010000035.1:0-26598 GCA_038222655.1 Chitinophagales bacterium
ATTGTTGAGCGTGATCTCTCTAAGTATTTTTTTCTTTTGGTTTTTTGGGAAAGACAAACCCGGCAACAATACTTTTATTGATGCAATGTCAAACACTGACCCTAACAGAGCCATGCTTGTCGCATTGGTTATCACTTTGGCAATATCAGTTGTCTTTTATTTTTTTCAAAAATATAATCTAAAAAAAATGACATCAGATATTATATCCGGTGGAAATGAAATAATGACCACTTTAGTTATTCTCACTTTAGCGTGGCCTTTAGCATCGGTTTCTCCAGCAGTGGGTTTAAATGAATTCATACAGCAAAACGTAGGCACTTCTATGCCTGCATGGAGTGTAGCCGTTTCACTTTTTATACTGTCTTCTGCCGTAACTTACTTTACTGGTTCGGGTTGGGGCGCAGCTTCTTTACTCATGCCTATTGCAATTTCAATTGCAGTCATCTCCGGGGCCGGCATTCCCCTTTGTGTAGCGGCAATAATTACAGGAGGCACCTTTGGAGATGTTACTTCACCAGTTGCAGGTATGACGAATATGTCATCAAATATTGCTCATGCAGACCATGAAAAATATTTAAAATATGCAAGCCCTTATAATTTCATCGCAGCAGGGATTGCAGCTATATTGTTTTTAATAGTTGGAATAATTAATTAAATATGGATAAGCGATTTATTAATAAACAAATTTATACAGGGGGCGTTTAACGAAAACGCTTGGAAATGTTTTGCTATCTCACTTAGTAGGCCTTATTAGATCGTAAACAAATGAAAGACATAAACGACATTTCAACCCAAGCACCTGACAATATTATAAAGTCAGATACAAATGAGGAGTTACTAAAATTACGTCAGCAACTTTTTATTCTGCAAAATATATTTTATGCAGAAAGCAAACATGCGCTGCTCATTATCCTGCAAGGGATGGATACTTCCGGTAAAGACGGTACTATACGCCATGTTTTTTCCTGCATTAATCCACAAGGTTGTATAGTAAAATCTTTCAAGACGCCAACTGAAGAAGAAAAATTACACGATTTTCTTTGGCGCATCTACGCTAACCTTCCTGAAAAAAGAATGATTCAAATTTTTAACCGTTCACATTATGAAGATATTTTATTTCCTGTTGTTCACGGGTTACTTGATAAGAAAGAAGTTCAGGAACGCCATGAGATGATTAACAGATTTGAAGAACATCTGCAAAAAAGTGGTACTATCATCCTGAAATTTTACTTGCATATTTCCAAGGAAGAGCAGCACAAGAGATTAGAAAAAAGAGTAACCAACCCTGAAAAAAAATGGAAATATAATTCCGGTGATAAAAAGGAAGCAAAAAAATGGGATGACTATATAAATGCCTATCAGAATGTATTGGATGGATGCGGTAAAAACAACCCATGGATAGTGGTTCCTGCCGATGAAAAATGGTATCGCAATTATTTAGTGGCAAATACAATTGTAGAAACACTTGAAAATTTAAAAATGAAATATCCAAAATAGTTTCTTTAACAATAAAATTGACAAACATGACAGACATCACTATTAACATTAAAACTGGTTCGGAGAATAGCGAACCCAAGGTTACCACTACTACAGACAATGATAAAACTGCTGTTCCAAAAGCAGAATCACCAAAAGCGGAAAC
Source organism: Chitinophagales bacterium (assembly GCA_038222655.1). Classification (GTDB taxonomy): domain Bacteria; phylum Bacteroidota; class Bacteroidia; order Chitinophagales; family Chitinophagaceae; genus Sediminibacterium. Next base: position 1,643 of record JBBRHM010000035.1, read on the forward strand.
TCCGAAAGCAGAAGCGAAGCAGGAAACTGCTTCAGATAAAGAGTCTCCAAAGGAGGAATCTGTACAGAAAGATGACTCAAAAAAAATGGACATGACCGAGGATGAACATGCAAAAATGAATTCCGATAAACCCAAGCCTGCGGAAGAAGCGGCTTCAAAACAGGAAGCTCCAAAGGAAGAGATGAAGGATGATACCACTTCCGAAAAACCATCAACCGAAGATAAACCTTCAGATAAAGACGACGCAAATAAAATGGACATGACCGAAGAGGAACATGCAAATATGGGTTCTAAAAAATAGATTTTCAAGAAAAGATATTTAAACAATGAAATGTCTTTTCTTGAAAAAGGAGTACACAAAAAAGTGTAAACAGAATAAAATTGACCATCATGACAAAAATTACCATCAATATCGACACGGAAGGCGACGAAACTAAGGTTACGGCTACAACGGAAAATGTTAACGCTGATATTCCGAAAACAGAGGCTTCGAAAGATGATGTTCCGGAAGAGCAACCGAAAGAAGCAACGTCAGAAGAGGCATCTTCGAAGGAAGAAAAGAAAGAAGAATCTTCTTCGGAAAAAGAGTCCGCTAAGGATGAATCTTCAGGAAAAGACGGCCCGAAAAAAATGGACATGACCGAAGAGGAACATGCAAAAATGAGTGCTGAGAAGCCAGCAGAAAAAGGGTCATCAAAAGATGAGTCTTCGAAAAAAGGCGATGAGAAAATGGACATGAGTAAAGATGACCATGCCAAAATGCAGCACGGCAATGCGCCAATGGGAATGCAGGGACACGACCATCATAAAATGATTGCAGATTTTCGGTTACGTTTTTTTGTTTGCCTGGGGATTTCTATTCCTATAATGATATTATCTCCCATGCTTCAAAAGCTAGTGGGCATAAACTGGCAATTTGCTGGTTCGCAATATGTTGCTTTTGGCTTATCTACAGTTGTTTTTTTCTACGGTGGGTTACCTTTTCTGAAAGGATTTTGGAACGAAATAAAAACCCGTACACCGGGCATGATGATATTGATTGCTGTAGCTATTTCAACTGCGTATATATACAGCACTGCAACGGTTTTTGGTTTAAAGGGGGAAGATTTTTTTTGGGAACTGGCTACACTAATTACCATCATGCTGCTTGGTCACTGGCTTGAAATGAAATCTATTGCAGGCGCATCTCGGGAATTAGAATTGCTGGTACAGTTAATGCCTGCTGAGGCACATCTTGTAGTTGGCGATAAAATCACAGATGTAAAAACAGATTCACTTAAAGAGAAAGATATTATTCTTATTAAACCAGGCGAAAAAATTGCAGCCGATGGATTAATTGCAGAAGGAGAAAGTTATTTAAACGAATCCATGCTTACCGGCGAGTCAGCCCCCGTAAAAAAAACAAAAGGACAAAAAGTAATTGCTGGTTCTATAAATGGCAATGGTTCTATAAAAATTACGGTTACGCATGCTGCAAAGGATTCTTATCTCTCTACGGTAATTAAGATGGTGGATGATGCACAAAAATCAAAATCAAAAACGCAATTGCTTGCAGATAGGGCAGCACTTGTTCTCACTATCGTTGCATTAACAATCGGCTTTGGAACATTTGCCTTTTGGTTGATTTATGGTGAGACACTTCAGTTTGCATTGGAAAGAATGGTAACTGTTATTGTAATTTGTTGTCCTCATGCGTTGGGTTTGGCCGTACCGTTGGTAGTTGCTATTTCTACTTCGCTGGCTGCAAAAAATGGATTGCTCATTAAGAACCGAACAGCATTTGAGAACTCCCGAAAAATAACCACAATCATTTTTGATAAAACAGGAACACTTACTATCGGAAAATTTGAAGTTTCAAGAATTAAATCGTTGCAATCCGGTTTTGATGAAAAGGAAATTATTCGCATTGCATCAGCATTAGAGCAAAACTCCGAACATCCTATTGCAACAGGGATACTTGCCAAAGCAAAAGAACTTTCCCTCACAATTCCTAAAATAAATAATTTCAAAGCTATTACCGGAAAAGGAATTGAAGCAGAAGTAGAAGGTAAAAAAGTCAAAGTAGTAAGTCCCGGTTATCTCAAAGAAAATAATATTTCATTACCCGAAAATTATGCAGGCAACAATGCTGAAACAATTGTTTTCATTATTGTGGATGGTAAATTGGCAGGGTACATTTCATTAGGAGACAAAATAAGACCGGAATCTGCCGAAGCAATACAAACACTTCACGACAATAAAATTAAGTCCATTTTACTTACCGGTGATAATGCAACCGTTGCAAAAAGTGTAAGTGATGAATTAAAGATGGATGGATATTTTGCAGAGGTGTTACCTGATCAAAAATTAGAAAAGATAAAAGAGCTGCAAGGCAAAGGAGAATTTATTGCCATGACAGGTGACGGGGTAAACGATGCACCTGCTTTAGCACAAGCCGATATTGGCATTGCTGTAGGAAGCGGAAGCGACATAGCTGCCGAAACAGCAGGAATAATTTTAGTAAACAGCAACCCGAAAGATATTGCAAGTTTGATTTTATTCGGTAAGGCAACGTATCGGAAAATGATACAGAATTTAATTTGGGCAACTGGCTACAATGTGGTGGCAATACCCCTTGCGGCAGGTGTCCTTTACAAATGGGGCATTCTTTTAAGTCCTGCAGTTGGTGCCGTTTTAATGACGGTGAGCACTATTGTAGTTGCTATCAACGCAAAAATGTTGAAAGTAAAACAAGTGCCTAAAAATATTAGTGTTTAATCAAAAAACAGATATGAACAGAAAAAAAATAAACTTTTGCCGGGGGGGGCCACCTTAACTGTAGCCAGAGTTGGTTATATAATCAGCGATAAAAATAATTTTGTAAGAAATAATATTAAGGATAGTTCTTCCAATAAATTATTACTCAAACCTGACGAAAGAGAAATTTTGTTTCTAGCTTCTCTTGCACCAAGTGGGCATAATGCGCAACCCTGGTTTGTAAAATATAATGAACCTTATCAATGGACTATTTGCAACGACAAAAGTAAATGGCTATCTGCTGTTGACCCAACACAGAGAGAAACAATTTTATCAATGGGAGCATTCATTCAAAACCTGGAATATGCTGCAGGCAATGCCAGTTACAATTGTGAATTTAATACCTCAGCAAAAACAAACGTGGACGAAAATAAAGCTGATGTAAAACTTACCAAATCGAAAAACCGTAGTGGCCGGTATCGCATACACCTTGCCAACTTTAACAACTGCTGATTTACGCATCGATGGAGAGGGTAAACTAAGATTTCAATTGTCAAGAGAAGATATTCCGTTTACCCCACGACTGCGTTTTGGCTGGATGTTGAATACGGATAAGGAATACATGGCAGGCTTTCGCTACATCGCCACAAAATATATTTCGTTTTCGTCTCATTATGACAGCGATATGGGATTGGGCGTTGGATTAATATTTAAATACTGAAAAAATTTCTAATTAATAATAAATTAAACAACTACAAAATGAAAAAGGCATTGATCGCAATTGCAATTTTACTAGCAATTAATACAGGCACATTTGCCCAAGCGCATAAGTCTGGTCCAACAAAAACCAAGCTAAAAAACTAGTGGTAAAATATACATGCCCTATGCATCCAGAAGTAGTCAAGGAGAAGTCGGGGAAATGTCCAAAATGTGGAATGACTCTGGTTAAAATTAAACCCGGAAAGATTGGCTAATCCTGAAAAGATTCAATAGTAATTCTGAAATACAAATCGACAAACATTTTTACAGTACCTCTAAAAATAGTAGCATTTTTCAAAAAAAGTTTACGGTTCATGGTTTAATATTTAGAAGCTGGTAAGTTAATGGTCTCAACATACACTAAGCTACGGAGGACTTAGGAGAAATTTGGGTCTTTTCCATGTTTTAAAGGGTTTTCACTTAGAATATCCGGTCAAATGACTGGGATGGGATAAATAATTCTATCTTTAAATATCTTAATGCTTAGAAAGTATATCGCCATAGCATTTGTATTCGTCTCCTACAGCTTAGTACTGTTGCACAGCTTTATTCCGCATCACCATGATCAAGAAACGGGGGATGCAATCGCCCATCATGATTCACATCATCATGATGATAATGCCGAAGATCACAATGATATTGATCCTGGTTTTTTACCAAATGCTTTTGCGCATTTTCACCATGATCAAGGTATAGGGATCGTTTACACCCATTTTGCAACACGTGATGATTGTTCATCTGTAAACCATGTAATGGGTTTCGTCCCTTCTTCTACTTACTTTATTATTAAGGCTAGCCATCCACCGCCTTTGGTAAGTGTGTTTTCACCACCGCATTTTTTTACTACTATATTTCTGCCTGCGTCTGATCCTCTTCGCGGGCCTCCCGCATTCCTGTCTGTTTAATCAGTGAGCTGCTTACTATCAACTATTGATAGTTGATGATTGCTTTATTGTACCAGCAATTAATGTGTTTCATTCTTTAGTTATTATTTCTATTTTATGTTAGATAAGATCATCCATTTTTCCGTAAGGAATAAATTAGTCATTGGACTTTTTACCCTTGCTCTTATTATTTGGGGCAGCTATTCCCTTAGCAAACTGCCGATTGATGCCGTTCCTGATATCACGGATAACCAGGTGATGGTGATAACCGTAACACCAACACTTGCAGCACAGGAAGTGGAACGACTGATCACTTTCCCGATCGAACAGACTATGGCCTCTATTCCGGGAATCCATGAGATCCGTTCGTTTTCGCGATTTGGCCTATCATTAGTAACAATTGTGTTTAATGAAAACGTTGATGTCTACCGAGCAAGGCAGCAGATCAGTGAACGCCTCAACCTGGCTATTGATCAAATACCCAAAGGTGTGGGCAAGCCGGAAATGGCACCTGTTACAACCGGACTTGGTGAGATTTACCAATATGTGCTGCATCCCAAAAAAGGATATGAGAATAAGTACAATGCAATGGATCTGCGCACGATCCAGGATTGGGTTGTCAAGCGTCAATTATTGGGCACACCGGGAGTGGCAGAAGTAAGTGGTTTTGGAGGGTATGTAAAGCAATATGAAATAGCCGTTAACCCTGATCGGTTACGCAGCTTGAATGTAAGTGTTACACAGATATTTGATGCACTCGAAAAGAACAACCAGAATACCGGTGGAGCCTATATCAATAAAAGCCCCAATGCTTATTTCATCCGCAGCGAAGGGTTGGTAAAAACAACGGAGGACTTGGAAAAAATTGTCGTTAAAGTAAACAACAACCGGGTACCGGTGCTGATCAGGGATGTTGCAAAAGTGGCGTTCGGCAATAGCGTTCGTTATGGCGCTGCTACGCGCAATGCACAGGGAGAAGTGGTAACAGGCATCGTTATGATGCTCAAAGGAGCAAACTCTTCGGAAGTAATAAATAATGTAAAAGCAAGGATAGAACAGATAAAGAAAACATTACCTGAAGGAGTTGAAATTGAACCTTTTCTTGACAGGAAAAAATTGGTTGACAATGCAATCGGAACGGTAACCAAAAACTTGGTAGAGGGTGCATTGATCGTCATCTTTATACTGATCCTGTTCCTGGGAAATTTACGTGCGGGCCTTGTAGTAGCATCGGTTATTCCGCTTGCCATGCTTTTTGCGATCAGCATGATGAATTTATTCGGGGTATCGGGTAATCTTTTAAGCCTTGGTGCGATTGATTTTGGATTGATCGTGGATGGTGCAGTGATTATTGTTGAAGCAATATTGCATCATATCACAACACGGCAAAACGATAAACAAAACGGGGCAAATCTTACCATTGAAGAAATGGATGATGAAGTATATCATTCTGCATCCAAAATAAGGAACTCAGCAGCCTTTGGTGAAACCATCATTCTGATCGTTTACTTGCCCATACTTGCCCTAGTTGGTATCGAAGGAAAGATGTTCAGGCCGATGGCTGAAACCGTTGCGTTTGCGATACTGGGTGCATTCATACTATCTCTTACTTATGTACCCATGATGTCTGCCTTGTGCCTGAGCCGCAAAACGACAAACAAAAAAAATATCTCAACGCGGATGATGGATTTTTTTCAGCGCATGTACAAGCCTGTCATCAAACTGGCTATACACAGAAAGCTTCTTGTTATAACCATTGCTGTTGCTCTTTTTACGGTAAGCCTTTTTGTTTTTTTTGGTTTGGGTGGCGAGTTTATACCACAACTTGATGAAGGCGATTTTGCAGTAGAAACAAGGGTGCTTACAGGCAGTTCTATTGACCAGGTAATTGATGCCTCTACCAAAGCACAAAAGATCATGCTGGAGAAATTTCCAGAAGTAAAACAGGTAGTTAATAAGATCGGTTCCGGTGAAATACCAACAGACCCTATGCCCATTGAAGCAAGTGATATGATGGTGATCCTGAAAGACAAAAAGGAATGGACAAGCGCACATACGAGGGAAGAACTGGCAGAGAGAATGCAGCAGGCTTTGTCTGTTATTCCCGGGGTAACATTTGGCTTTCAGCAACCTATTCAAATGCGTTTCAATGAACTCATCACTGGGGCTAAACAAGATGTTGTATTAAAATTATATGGAGAAGATCTGGATGTATTAACAGACGAAGCAGCAGTAATTGGCAAACTGATAAGACCGGTTGCAGGTGTGCAGGATCTGTACATAGAAGAAGTAACCGGCCTGCCCCAAATACAAATACAATTTAACCGTGATAAAATAGCGCAGTACGGATTAAATATTGAAGACATTAACCGGGTAATAAAGACAGCTTTCGCAGGGGAAGCGGCCGGACTCGTGTATGAAGGTGAAAAACGTTTTGAACTTGTAGTTCGCTTAGATAAGGAAGACAGGAAAGACTTAAGTGATGTCCGCAATCTATACATCAGTACACCAACAGGACAACAGATACCTCTCGATGAATTGGCAACGGTGGAATTTAGAAACGGTCCGAATCAAATTCAGCGTGATGATACCAAACGAAGGATTACGATTGGCTTTAATGTCCGTAACCGTGATGTAGAAAGTATTGTAAAAGAAATACAGCAAAAAATGGATGCCTCCATAAAATTACCTGCCGGGTATTATGTAACCTATGGCGGACAATTTGAAAACCTGGTAGCTGCTAAGAACAGGTTGCTGATTGCTGTGCCGATTGCTTTGTTGCTGATATTGGTACTACTCTATTTCACTTTTAATTCCATCAAAGAATCCCTTCTCATATTTACTGCTATACCACTCTCCGCTGTCGGCGGAATCATGGCACTCTGGATAAGGGGAATGCCGTTCAGCATTTCTGCAGGTATTGGTTTCATTGCGCTTTTCGGAGTGGCCGTGTTAAATGGTATCGTACTCATCGGGGAATTCAACCGGCTAAAACTGGAAGGAGTCAATGATGTTTATGAACGGGTATTGCAAGGCACCAGTGTTCGATTACGACCCGTGCTGATGACCGCTGCTGTTGCCTCACTCGGATTTTTGCCGATGGCTCTTTCCAATTCTTCTGGCGCAGAAGTACAAAGACCTTTAGCAACTGTAGTTATCGGAGGTCTTCTATCTGCCACTTTACTTACGCTCGTTGTGTTGCCAGTTTTATATATCGTTTTTGAAAAGAAAAAAATATCTCCTATGAAAACACCAGTTACTGCCAGCATACTCTTATTGTTATTCCTTAGTAGCTTTTTTGTACCTGCCTTTTCACACGCGCAGACAGCTACCCGCAAGTTAAGCTTACAACAGGCCATTGATGAAGCGCTTAAAAATAATTACGGCATTAAAGCGGTCAACTATTCAGTGGATGCACAAACTGCCCTGCAAAAAGCAGCTGTCAATTTTCCCAAAACAGAACTGCTCTATTCGCAAGGCCAGATCAACAGTATCAATAGGGATAATACAATAGGCTTCTCACAACGCATTGAATTTCCTTCTGTCTACAAATACCAACAACAGCTTGCTGCAGCAAAAACGGAAAGTAATAGAAAGCAACTTGCCATCTCCGTTTATGAATTAGTGCGACAGGTAAAATCTTCTTATGGGACATGGGTTTATGAATTGGCAAAACAAAAATTGCTGATCCAGCAGGACAGTCTTTACGCCAACCTCGTAAAAGCCAGCGCACTTCGTTACCAAACGGGTGAAACCAATCTGTTAGAAAAAACCACTTCTGAAACGCAGGTTATGGAAGTACGTAACAGGTTATCACAAAATCAGGCCGATATCAATATTGCCAAAATTCAGTTGCAGACATTACTTAATACAAAGGATGATATTGATATTATCCAGGAAACACTCGTGAAAAAAAATATTGAGATACCAACTGACAGCAATGCCGTTAACCGCAATCCTTACATTGCTTATTTGTTGCAACAGCTTGCCGTTTCAAAAGCAGAAACCAGGGTAAAAGAGGCGCGGCGCTTGCCTGATATTATAGTAGGTTACTATAACCAATCCTTTCGCGGTGTGCAATCTTTTAACGGTGTTCCCGAAAAATATACAGGCAGCGACAGGTTTCATGTTTTCCAGTTAGGGTTGGCCATTCCTGTTTTACCAGGTGGATATAAAGCGAAGATAAACGCGGCCAAAATAAATGAACAGGAAACAGTAGCCAACTGGCAATACCAGCAGACCAACCTGCAGGGGAAATTACAGGAACTGGTACAACAGTATAATAAGTACAAAAGCACATTAATCTATTATGAACAAACTGCTTTGCCACAAGCGAACCTCATTATTAAAAATAGTGAGAAAGGTTTTAAAAGCGGGGACACAGGATACATGCAATACCAACAAAGCCTTTCACTGGCTGCAAAAATCAAGTCAGACTACCTTGATAGCCTTTACGGCTATAACCAAGTGGTATTGGAAATTGAAAACATGATAGGCAAATAACAAAACTAACAATTCAAAATATTGTACAATGAAAAATTTCAAAACGATCATAATTTTTACATGTATATCCGGTGTATTGCTTACCGCGTGTAATAATAACAAGGAAGCAAAGACAGAAGCAAAAGATACTTCAAAGGTTGCGGAGAAACCAAAATACGAGGTGATGTTTACAAATGATCAATATAAGTTATCTGGCATACAAACTGGGACGGTTGAAAAAAGGAGCGTCAGCAATGTGATTAAAGCCAATGGAACTTTTGATGTTGAACCGCATAACATTGCGTCCGTATCGGCACCATTAGGTGGCTATGTAAGGTCAGCTGGCTTATTACCGGGGCAGGCAGTAATAAAAGGGCAATCGATCGCTGTTATAGAAAACCCTGAGTTTATTAATATTCAGCAGGAATACCTTGAAAGCAAAGCGAAACAGGAATACCTCGAACTGGAATATAAAAGACAAGAGACATTACGAAAAGAAGAGATCAATTCCGCTAAAACATTCCAGCGGGTAAGTTCAGATTTAAAAATGGTGAAAGTAAAAATGACTGCACTGGAAGAAAAACTTGCGTTGATTGGTATTAATAAATCATCACTTCTTTCAGGAAAAATTTCCCGCACAGCGAACCTCTATGCACCCATCAGCGGTTACATTACTGCCAGCAATGTTAATATGGGTAAATATGTGACGCCCACGGATATACTTTTTGAGATTGCCAATAAAAATGATATTCATCTTGCATTGAATGTATTTGAAAAAGATATTGTCCATATCAGGACGGGACAGCAAATCCGTTTTGCAGTTGCTAATGAAACGGATTATAAAAGGAAGGCGCAGGTGTTTTTAATAGGGAAATCCACTGGTAATGACGGCATCATTCCGGTACATGCGCATCTTTCAAATCCCGGCGATGTAACCCTGTTGCCGGGAATGTATGCCAAAGCTGTGATAGAAATTTCTTCAGATAATCCTGTAAACACATTGCCGGTTGCGGCAATCGTTCAATCGGCTGGAAGGGATTTTATTTTCATTGAAATCAAACAGGATAAAGATCGCCGAACCTATAAAATGATACCCGTGAAGAAGGGAATTGAAGAAGATGGGTATACGGAAGTCATTCTTCCCGACAGCTTCAATACAAATACCGCGCTGGTTGTGATTAAAGGGGCCTATGCATTGTTAAGTGCGATAAAGAATGTAGAAGAATAAGCGATAAAACACTTTTACGAAGCCAGATGTGAGGGTATGATTTTAGCATACTTGCATATATCATTCAATAAACCGTAAGCCTTAATCCGTCAGCATGAATTATTCACAAGCTTTTTTCTCCCGCCAATTTCTCTGGGAAATTGTTAGGATTATTACCGTTGGACTCGCGAGTCTGTTATTTTATTTTGGTGTGATTCCGATGTTTGTATTGTTAATGGCTATGGCATTTGGACTCTACTCTTTGGTAAAGGCAGCCATCAAGGATCTGGTTAAGGAACGAAAAATCGGTACTGAAATATTTATCACAATCGCGGTAGTTATTTCCGTGTTGGGAAAAGAGTACCTCGCTGGATCAGTTGTATTAATGATCATTCTAATTGCAGAATACATTGCAAGCGCCAGCGGTGAAAAAGCGAGGGCCTCTATCAAAGAGCTGATTGGCTCTGTACCTAAAACTGCAATTGTAAAAAAGGACGGCAATGAAAAAAACATAGCCCTAACCGATTTGAAAATTGGTGATATCATTTTAGTGAAAGCTGGAGAAAAGATCCCGGTTGATGGTAAAGTAACCGCTGGAACGGGCTCCGTAAACCAGGCACCTATTACCGGGGAAAGCGTACCACAGGAAAAACAAACCGGGAGTAACGTATTTGCAGGAACAATCGTTGAGTTGGGTGCGCTCGATATCGAAATGACAAAAGCCGGAAAGGATACCGTCTTCGCCCGAATTATTTCCCTGGTGGAGGAAGCGGAAAGCGGGCAGGCTCCCATTGAAAAACTTACGGATAAAGTGGCAGCATGGCTAATACCTGTTGTATTTATTTTTGTTAGCGCCGTCTATTTTATTACGCGCGATGTGAAACTTGTCATTGCACTATTGATCTTTACTTCTCCTGCAGAATTAGGGCTTGCAACCCCTTTGGTCAGCATTGCAGCCATTGCCCGCGCAGCGCGCGAAGGCATTTTGATAAAGGGCGGCTTGTTTTTAGAAGAACTTGCAAAAGTAACAACCATCGTTTTTGATAAGACTGGAACATTAACAGCAGGCAGCCCCACGGTAAATAAGCTGGAGATCATTGATAAGAATTATAATGAATCGCAATTGATTCAATTTGCCGCTTCAGCAGATAGAAGATCCGGCCATCCACTTGCCAAAGCCATACTTGCTTACGCAGATAAATTGAAAGTTGCTGCACCTGAACCTTCTAATTTTGAAGTGATAAAAGGACGGGGTGTAAAAGCTGAAATAGATGGCAAGCCAGTTTTATTGGGCAACAAAGCTTTTATGGAAGAAACCGAAATACCTGTTTCGGCTAATGCAGGCAACCTCACAGATACGGCTATTTATCTTTCGGTAAATAATACGCTGGCTGGCATCTTTTATATTTCGGACGCGATAAGAGATGGTGCAAAAGATATGGTCACCGGTTTACGGGAAAGCGGCATTAAGAATATTATCATGCTGACAGGAGATAATCCGGAAACAGCAAAGCATGTGGCTGGCCAGATTGGGATCACAGACTATAGGGCAAACTTATTACCCGAAGATAAAATTAGGATTATTAAAGACCTCCAAAAAGGAGGGTCGGAGAAAGTTGCCATGGTCGGCGATGGGATCAACGATGCACCAGCATTAGTACAAGCCAATATTGGCATTGCTATGGGCGCTGTTGGAACAGAAGCAGCCATGGAAGCGGCTGACATTGTACTGATGCAGGATAAACTGGAGAAAATTGCTCTCGCTAGGGCGATTGGTAAACGTGCATTCAAAACCATCAAAGAAAATATTATTGTAGGCGTAGGCGTGGTACATATAACAGGTATCATTCTTGTACTTACGCATGTACTCGGTCCTGTACAAGCGGCAGCCATACACCTTCTGCCGGATACATTGGTCTTCATAAATTCTATAAAACTTCTAAAAGTAAAAATAAAGGTTTAACATAGAGATTTTTAACACTGAAAATGGAATCAAAATGAAATTTTAAATAAAAACCATGGTCTGCCCCTTTTGTATAACAGTCGTTGAGGGAGTATTACAAACGATAAATCGCTACTATTTTATATTCATTTAGGAGAAGTGTTTTTCCTGAAGCTGCTTTCCGGAAAACTGCAAGAATACCTGGTAGCACGATTGCAAGAATTAGGTTTCTAACTTTTAGATTGAGCCACAAACAACAGATCGAGAAAATAAAAGTCATTGAATTTGGACATGCACTCTACAAAACAAATCAGCAATGTTCTTGTTAGATAAATATGATGATTAAATTAATTCCTTTTTATAAAAAGGCTTGCGACTTTAATTTTTTTCTCGCTGTCATCAGTCCACGCAAAAATTACCTGGTCGCCAGTCTTTGTCATCTGGGGAAATCCGCTAGATCTTGATTCCGATGAAGAAGCGATGACAATGGAAGGATCTTTCTTGCCGTTCGCATGTACTTTTGCTGCTTTTATTACTGAACCCTCCATCCAGCTTACCATAGCCGTCATGTCGTCCAGCAAAATAACATCTACTCTGCCAACTGCTTTCCCTTCATCTACTCTTACGGGATCAGAAAAGGTAGCACCCCCATCGTTAGAAAATACGACATTGACTTGAGCATTTTTTTCCGGAGAAGAAAACCATGCCACTGCCAGGTTATTGTCTTCCGCAGCGATGCGTGGGCCGTTGACAGGGCAGCCTTCAATTTTCCATTTATCAGCAAAAATCGTTTTGGGTTCTGTCCATTGACCGTTCACAAAGCGGACGATTGACATGTCCCTGATTTCGCTATCTGATCTATCCCGATAAACCACCACGGGCCCGTTTGTCGCAATGGCCGCACTTGTCTGGCAACAATCACAAACACGGTCATCCAGCTCCCACTCATGTATTTTTTTCCCGGCTTTGTCGATGACCGCGCCACGGATTGTCATTTGTCCATGATGTCCTTCCTGATAGCTATCACTATTCTCCATTGCAGAATTTCTTCCATCAAGCCAGGAAACAAAATAGTTTTCACCATAGGGTACCATCGATACAAAACCATGCTCCGCCTTTTTCCCGTCATCGTGAAGAATTACAGGCCGACTCCAGGATTTGCCCTCGTCCAGCGAAGTAGTGATCTTAACATCATAAGTATACTTGCCTTTCTCGCTTTTCTCTAAAAAGTGCGCTACCAGCTTACCGCTTCCGTCTGAGGCCAATACAGGGTAATCGGCCCAATTTACAAACCAGTTATTTCCCGATGCGATCACCGAAGGCCTATTCCACCTACCATCTTTTAGCACTGAATACTTGAGCGTGCTGTTCTGTGCTTCCTTTGTTACCCATGAAAGATATACCACGCCGTTTTTATCTGTAAAAAGGTAGGGTTCAGCGCTGACTGAATCTGCCGGAGATTCCATTTCCAATAGCCCCGTGGTGCTCTCTGCATTTTTCTTGTTGTCTCCGGAGATACAGGAAGTGAACATGCCAGCAAAAAAGAAAGCGAAGAGTAATTTTCTCATTTTTGATTATTTATATTTACGATCATTTTAATATTATTTGTATCATCCCATTTTCTATACCCGACTTCAGAGTACACCAGTTCCCCTTTGGGATTGAAAATATAGGTTGTTGGTAAGACATCCAGGTTCATTTCCTCCATGTTAATTAACCTAGCATAATTAAAAGGGTAATTATGATTCTTTTTGAATTCCCTGATCTGGTCAGGACTTTCACTGGACGCGAGTAAAAAGACAATTGCATTTTTATGTAACAATTGCTCTGCATTTTTTATGGAGGGCATTTCGAGGATACAGGGCTTGCACCAGGTGGCCCAAAAATTAATAAAGAGTGTCCTGCCCTTATACTGTACCAGATCGATTGGCAGGTCATTCAAATCAGTCAACTTCATTTTGGTTATTGTGTTTTTTTCCTGGCTCGAGGCTGTTTCCTTTTTCTTGAGCGACCCTTTGCAACCACAGATTCCGATTAATAGCATTAAAAGTACATTACGCATAGTTCTTGTATTATCGGATGAGGCCTTTAGTCACCCACAATTTTAAATACATCAAAATAGGTCCTGATCTGGGAAAGTTCGCACATACTATTTTGGCAGTTAACCAGTAGGTAATTTTGATCATTATTTGGCAATATAAGGTAGCTGCAGCAATACTTCCCTAGCGTCGCTGTGACTGGCAAGTCCCTTCATAATTCAGATGTATATTACCAACAATATATAAATACTATCCATAATTCTGTAACAGTAGCGGTTTATTCTGAGGTAACTTTATAAAATCATTGGCATTCTGATGACAGGAGCAGCGATGGCACTGCGCAGGTTAAGCATGGTAAGTAACAAGCTTTCATTGATCAATTCAATAACAACAAAAAGCAAACAAATGGAAACACTGAGATTCAAAACGAACATTAACTGTGGCGGCTGTATAGCTAGGGTTACGCCTTATCTGAATGAGGAGAAAGCGATAAAAAGTTGGAACGTCGATACGGCAAATCCACAAAAGATACTAACCGTTGAAACAGACTCACTTTCGGAAAATGAGGTTGAGCAGATCGTAAGGGAGGCTGGTTTTAAGGCTGATAAACTGTAATTTCTCCTCTTTTTAGTTGTGGCACGGTTTTTTGCAAATGGAATTCTCTTTCTATTAGATAAAGGAGAACTTTTAGAAGAAGGCAGCCATGAAGAGTTATTAGAGAAAAAAGGACTTTATGCTGAACTTTTTCATTTACAGGCTGCGGGATATAAATAAAGAATTGACGTTGGTATATGAGATCTGTTTTCACTTATACTATTGATTAGTGTTTATTCCACTGAGTATGCATAGGGTGAGAACGGCAATATTATTGTAAAGAAAAATAACGGTATCACCAGCAATATCGGAAAGGAGGTCTGCCTTTATTGAAAGCAGTGGATGATAAAAATGTGCTTTGTGTGTGGCAAATACCTATTAATATTGAACTACGCCTGATTACATTATAGGCTACATAAATTGACCTCAATATTATTTGAGAAACGTGCGCTTTAAATGTGTCTCGTTTGGTTAAAGAATTTAACGCAAAAACAAATAAGGAGCAAAGGGCCTTTGATGGCTTTACGTCTTTGCTCCTTACCGTGGAACCTTATTGTAATCGCTTATTTCTGTGCCGATATCCATTTTTTGAATTCATCAATTTCTTTGGTTTGATTAGTGATCATTTTTTTTGCCATTTGTTTTAGGCCTGCTTTCATGCCGAAAGACAATTCATTTTTTGCCATTTTTAATGCACCCTCATGGTGAACAATCATCATCATGGCAAAATCCTTATCTGTATTTCCTGTCATTTGCATTGCACCCATCTTCGTTTTCATTTCCTCCATGGCTTTGCTTAATGCATCGCCCTGCCCCATATTCATTTTCATAGGTTTAGTATTTTTTATCATGTCTCTTAATGTATTTTGCTCTTCTTTTTGCATCTTAATGATCATCTCTGCCATGGCTTTCATTTGGGCATCTGAACCTGATTTGCGTTCCGCTTCACTCATATCAATAGCTCCCTGGTGATGTTCTATCATCATAGCTGCGAAATCTATATCGAAATCCCCACTCATTTTCATTTCGTTCATTTTATCCATCATGGCAGTCATACTACCCATTGATACATTTTTTTTCATGTTATCCATCCCCATCTTTTTATCTGACGTATCTTTTCCAATGCCACTCATTTTTGCTGAATCGGTATTTGCCATATCAATGGTTGTTTTGTCGCTATTGCAACTGGTAGCCACCATGGTGCCAGCAAATAAGGCAAGTAAAATTCTGTTCGTTTTCATAATTGTTGATTTAATTGTAAATAATAGTTGTTAATCTTACTAAAAGAAAGAAGACAGGTAATCTACCTGCCTTCTTCAATAATGATTAAGCTGCACTGCATGCTTGGGCACAGGTCCTGCAGGCTTCTGCACAGGCTTTGCAATGTTCCATTCCCATCTTTGCATGTTTTTCGCATTCTTCTGCGCAGGCATTGCATACTTCGGCGCATTCTTTAAGCATATGTTTACCGTGTTCAGAACCGCGGGCAATTAATGCAGCAGTGAGTGTACAAATTTCCGCACAATCAATATCCAGTTTAATACATTTTGTCAGCTTTTTTACGTCTGCTTCATCCAGACAGGCTGTAATACAATGGTTGCATTCTGATAAGCAATTATGTAAGGCAGTAAGTAATGCCTGGTTTTTTACATGGCTCATAATTTTTGATTTTATCAATTAAGAAATAGGGGTTACGATTTTTATTTTCATTGTGTTCCTGTAAATAGAAATTTTTTTTAATAAGTTAGGGTAATGCCTGCTCCCAGTCCCATATCACTGTCATAGTGGGTAGAAAAAGAAAAGTATTTGGTAACCGTATACCGTAAGCCCGCAGCATATTCCTTATCAGTATTCAGCATCCAGTTAAATCGTATTCTGGGGGTAAGGGTAATTCCTTCCCTGCTTACCTGAAATCGGAATTTGCCATCACCATCTATGCGCCCGTCTGCAATAATCAGCATCGGTAAGGTATAGGCTACACCGGCCACAAAAAAGAATTATGATAATGCAAAGGGGGTCCATCACTTTTATTCAAATCAATTTCAATTAGTGAAAATTCACCTTTCGATTCTGCTGAAGTTGTTATAAAAGTTGCTGTGTCATTAATTGCCGGATTGAAAAAGACTCGTTTTTGCATAAGTTAATTTTAAAATGCTTATTTAAATTCACATGACAACTCTAAAATGGGAATTGAATAAATTAAGGTAGCCTAAATCTCCTATTGCCGCCGCATTATTATTGTGTTTGTGGCATGGCAGGCAGCGTCGCCGGCTTTTACAACTCCGTGGATAGTCTCTTTAATTTTATAACGACTACCCAAATAATAAAATTGAAAACCAAAAACGACATTAGGTGAGCTATTCGAACCAAACGGAAAAAATTAAACTTTTTTCGTTTAACAGGAAGCGGGCATATTCTGCGGCACAATAAAGATCTGAAGTTCAGGTGTCCGCTTCCTGTTAAACGAAAGAGCCAAGCCGTTCAGGTGTATGGGATTTGCACTGGTGTTGTCGGGCGCGGCAGGCTGGAACAAAAGAACAGCAATATTGTATCCCTTGCTTATATGAAATTGACAGTAATTACCCGACATCCAAATGTTAGTTTTGCTTTTTCTTAGTTTCTTCCAATGCCCGCATTTTGGCACTGTCAGCAACCATTTTCTCATGAAGATCCCATACTTGCTGGTTGTGGGTTTCCTCTTTTTCCACTATCTCTCTCGATTTGTCAGGGTCATTATCAACATCAGTAGAAACCTCCTGCATGATGCTTACTAGGAGGGGTTTGGCACCCAGTAATAACTTTCTCCATTTAGTATCATTATTACGATACTGTTTTAAACTTTGTCCCGTTTGGAACCACCCAAAACCAAAACATAAACAAATACAAAAAAGTACGACTATGGCATAGAGCAGATTTGGTACATGATGCTCATGTACTACTTTTTGGATAAGGGGCTTTTTTAATAGTTCACTATGCGAATCGATCTTTACACCAAGTTCATCTAGTTGTTTGATTGGCTCTGAGATTTGTTGCACTAATGTTCGCCGCTCTGTTTTAATTATTTCCATTTCCTGATTTAATGTGTTTAACTTTTCCTGGCTTTCTTTAAATGAATGCTGTTGTTTATCCTGAACTGTTTTTAAGTTCTTCAATTCCTGGGCGTCCTGAGTCCGTTCTTCTGAGATCCGGTTCAACACTTTTTCAATGTTTTTTTCTTCCATTTTTATTTTTTTATTATGATAAATGTTGTGATTGACCTTTTCGCTTTTTCTTTTGATGTATTAATTCATAAGGTGTTTGGTTGAAATCCCGTTCCTGCCTGAATAATATTTCCAATGCTTTGATCAAATCCAAATTATTTTGTTGCTCCATGGTTTTTGGTATAGTAAACGACTGTGATTTTGATTTCTGTTTATAGAAAATCTTTGGGGATTGCTTTTTCTCCTGTTCCAATTGCTGGTACAACCGTTGCCGCCTTTCAATCGAATGGCTTAGTATCTTTTCAATTGTGCTCAATGAATACCCGACTTCACTACCCTTGACTTTCATTTTCTTGTCATCTATGAAACTGATACCGCGACTTTTAATAACCTGTATTTTTTGTTGCTCCATTTTGCGAATAAAGTCGGAAAAATTGGTAGCGGTTAATATACAATCCCTGATGTTTTGTTTCAGCTTTTCTTTGCGTTGATCGATCCTTTGTTCGTGACCGTGTTCCTGTCGTTGCTGCAGGGTCATAAACTTTTCAGGATTTAATACCTGTTTTAATTCATGCTTCAATTCCAGCTTTCGGCAAAGGTTGGCTACTTTTTGATAACTGTTTGAGTCGTTGATCCGGCTTCCATCAAAACCTATTCGGTTAGCTACAATATGCAAGTGTGGGTGTTTGGTATCCTGGTGATAAATGACGAGGTGTTGATTTTTATCAAAACCAAACTCCTTTGCAAAATCTTGTCCGATTTGTCGAAGTTTTTCTTTTGTAAAAACATCTTCCTGATCAAGGCTTAATGTGATGTGCATCACCGGACTTGATAGTTGTGGCCTGAGTGTCCGCACTTCGTTGAACTGACGTACCAGTTCTTTTTTATTTCCATAGCACATATTGTATTCCAAAACTTCGGCACGGTTCTCATGCTTCAGACCATCTTGTTTACTCATGGCAAGCTTTACTTCATGAGATAATTCTAGTTTGTCCTCCAGGCAATAGCGGATACAACCGCCAAAAGATTTTCCGATAGTTATTTTACCAATCATATAAAATAGTTTCTGATGGTTATGGTAAGTGCATGTAACTGTTCACATTCTTCTTCCAGTTGGGTACGCATAAAAGCTCCCAAATCTTCCCCACTGTTTCTTTTTTTTGCAATTTGATTTAGGTTCGCGGCAATATGATTTAATATTCCTTTCAGCAGCAAAGCATCCTTTGGAAACTCTTTTTTATACCTGTCAATTTTACCGGTTAGTCCAATCTCGCGCAAATATTCAGAGACAGTTACCCCAGCTTCTTTACCTTTTTCATTAAGCACCCTTTTTTCGAATGGACTACAATGGACAGTGATCGTTTTATTTCTTTTGATCTCTTTTGGAGGTCTACCACCTTTATTTTTGCTATGTCTTTTTGTTATCTCCATTACTTGACTAATCTTGAGGATTCGTTGTAGCGAATTTTCTCCATGAATGCGTTAGCATGAATGGAGCGAGCCGTTTCGGGAACCCCGAAACATAGCTCGCTCCTGAAATTCAAAGACCCATCCCTCTTCTTTGTGATTGCTTTATTTCGAAATGCGCTTTCATTAAATACTCATTTAAATCCTTATGATTTTTATACAGATAACTTTTATCATGGTATTTTTGGTTGATCGCCAAGACATCACTTGTAACTGCTAACCCTTTATTGTCCCTGTCCAGGTACAAATGAATGGAGGGATATTTTTCAAGCCGTTCTTTCATCTTTTCAAAAAAGCCAATGGAGTTCAGGATCAAAAAATTAGGCTGCTGTTTTGGCAGCATGATATATTTTCGTTGGTGTATAACCTGGTAGGAAAGAAAGTCCATGAACCCCTCAAATACGAGTATCCCTTTATACAGATCCTTGCCAAATAATGTTACTTCTTTTGGGCTGCTGCTGCCTTTAAAATTATCGCTCCGTAGTTCGTATCCACCAGCGCTATTTTGAAACCCAACGACGGTGTATTTTTTGTCATATAAATCGAAGTCAACTTCTCTACAAAAGCGATTGGCGATTTCAACTGGGATTTTATTGATTACCAAGTATTCCTGTAAGGATACTAATTCAATACTTTTTCTTGTATCTATTACGACTATCTTTTCTTTTTGAACGGCCGAAGAGATAGAGCCGATTAATTCGGAAGGTTTGGGCTGGTGAAAAGAAAGGCTGTTTTGTTTCGCTAATTTTTGAAGTACTTCAGCTACAGTACAATGGTGGAATAAAATGCCAAAATCAACCAAGTTGCCGCCTTCTTGCATCCCGTGATCGTACCAAACATTAAACTTTCTGTTGACTTTAAAGGAGGGTGCTGTTTCGTGGCGAAATGGTGAGTGGTACCAGTAATCATTACCGCGTACTTTTTTTGGTTCAAATCCGAGATCAGAGAGGTATTGGTCCAGATCTATTTTTTTGGCTTCAGCGTAATTAATAAGTGGCATGATGTTGACTTTAAATAGTTCTAATACCTATTGCGAGATAAGAGAGAATTTCACGCTTGTTGTAAAACACCCGCGAGCCTATACAATATTTTCGGTAATATCCCCGCTCCACATGGCTGTCAATTGTGGGCTTGGAGACTCGTAACATTTTGCATACTTCCGTTTTTTTGATGTATTCAATTTCCTCATCAACTTTTTTAACCGCTGATAGTTCCTGTTGTATGGAGTGCCGGATAAACTCCCTGAGCTGTTCGTAGAAATGCTCAGGAGTGTCACTGTATAAAATGGTATTAGACATAGCCTTTCTATTTTGGATGCAATGTCGAAAGGTTGAGAAATGAAATAAAGGGAAGTAATACCTTATAAAGGTGGTGGGTATACCATATTTCCAGGTTCTCTGGTTATTATTATCAATTTTTCCTTCTAGCATTGGCTATAAGAAAATGTAAAAAAAAGACTAATATTGTTTCAATATTGGTCTTTTTGGTTTAAATTGGGGTATGAAAGAAAATGAAGGTTTATCAGGAAGAAGAGTGGTTCTTGTACACTGGAAAAATACTCGTGTGCACCCATATGAAATTTATTCCAACCTTAAGAATTTTTGCCTTACTCATCCTGAATTCAGTTATGATACAGTAAGCAATTATCTCTCGAAGAAAAAACTTCCTTATGAAAATGAATTAATCAGAATAGAAAGAAAATCTGTTATTACAAAAGCCTCCCACCCTGGCAAACCCAACTTGCCAAAGCGTCTTTTTTGGGAGTTTAAATATGATGAAATGGATTGGCAGAAAGATAATGCCATAATAATCGAGAGGGTTGTTGAAAGAGGGTCTCCGGAAGAATGGCAGGAAATGATCCGTTTTTACGGACAAACAAAGGTAAAAAACGTAATAAAAAATGAGATTACTTATTTGACTGATAAGGCTATTAGGAAAGTGACCACTTTTTTTGATTTAAAACCAGAAGAATTAAAATGTTACACAAGGAAACAGTTGAGGCAGAAACTCTGGATCTGATTTACAGATTAATAGCTGACGAAAATCTGAAAAGTTTTAACCTCGTTGGCGGAACTGCATTGGCGTTAATGATAGGACATAGAATTTCGGTGGATATTGATTTATTTACTGACACAGAATTTGACGCGGAAAAACTGGCTTCAATTTTATCCGCGAAATACAGGGTAAATAATCTTGAAGTAGAAAAAAATACGATCAATTGTTTTATTGAAGACATCAAGGTAGACTGTATTGCCCATTGTTACCCTTGGCTTCAACCGGCAAACGAAATTGAAGGCATTCGTCTTGCTTCCCTTGAAGATATTGCCGCGATGAAGTTTAATGCGATTATACAGGATGGCTCGCGTGTAAAAGACTATATGGACATTTATGTAATGCTTGAAAAAAAGTCATTGTCTGAATTGCTTTCCTGTTATGAAAACAAATATCCAAATGTTAGTTGGAAAACAGCCAGCAAAGCTTTGCAATATCATGATGAGGTTAAACAAACCCAACACCTTGAATTGATGAGAAAGGACGTGTCATGGAGTAATGTTGTCAAACGCTTGCGACAAGCCACTATTGATCCCAGAAAAATATTCGAACCGGAATTAGGATTGGTACAAAAAAACAGACAGAAACAATCGAGGGGACGGCGAATATAAACAGTAACAGATTTAGGGGTGTTTGTTCTTTCATCGGCCCAGTTAAATGAGGTTTCGTTTAGGGATCTCGAATGAAAGATCAGCTTTCCGGAAAATCTTTTTCAAAAACTTCTTGGGCAAATTTGGAAACGTTTGCTCCGAATATCTCCGGATGGGAAATGATCTGTTTAAATTGTGGTTTTAGTTGCCCTTTTTCACCATCGTTATTTTTCCCTTTTAAAATGCTTTTATAGGAAAAACCTTTCATTTTCGAAAGACGACTGGATAAATTAGCTGCTTTGAAATTATCCTCCATAAACTTCCTCAAAGCGGAGGTGTCTGTCGTCAGGGCATAATATTGCGGTTCGTCATTTTTAAGTTCAAAAAACAGGTGGGTTGCAATCAGGTAAGTTCGTGCATGAAAAGAACCTGATTGGGCTTCGAAAACCGATTTCCCTCTTGGTGCCGGTAAAGATCTGGCAATCATCTCCAGGAAACGTTTTATGTCTTCGCTGGAGATTTCCGGAGATTCAAATAAGACGGCCAATTCGCCTTTGGTCTCTGGGTTTTGAAGAATATTCTGAATTACGGAAAGCGTTAGCGACTTCTTATTTACTGATTTATGCCTGGTTAGGTCATTTTTGACCTCATCCGCCAGATTATTCAAGTATAGTGCCGGTGTAATTGTCTTGTCTTCATTTTTGCAAAAGACGAAGTGGCGCCACTTGTATTTGATGAAATTTTCAGGGGAGGGTTTGAAGTCGTACCTAAAACTTTCCCATAGCCAGTTCTTCATGGAATTGTAAGATTGGATCAATTAAAATCAAGCAAAAAACTTGTGGATAAAATTAGAAAAAAAATTAGTTAAAGTGGGGTGAAAATGGAGCAAATGCAACACAAATGCAACACAAAAAAAGCAAAACCCGCGACCAGCGCGGGTTTCAGAGTACTAAAAGCGGACCGGACGGGACTCGAACCCGCGACCTCCGCCGTGACAGGGCGGCATTCTAACCAACTGAACTACCGATCCAATACCCTTTACATTGCCTGTTAGGCGCTTTTAAAGGAGGGCAAAGATAAGGGGAAACGCTATTTTTAAACAAATCTTTTCCTAAAAAAGTTGCATACCCTAATTTTACCCTCTTAACGATAAAACATGCCGCAATACCCGAATAGACAATTCCTCGATTTTGAAAAGCCTATTAAAGAAGTATATGAACAAATAGATGATACCAGAAAGCTCGCGGAGAAAAATCCTAAAATAGATTACAGCGCTACTATTGAACAATTGGAAGCCTCTATTATCGGAAAACGAAAAGAAATTACTGCAAACCTTACTCCCTGGCAACGCGTGCAACTGAGCCGCCATCCCGACAGGCCCTATACACTCAAGTACATTGAAAATATGTGTACCAATTTTGTGGAACTCCATGGCGATAGAAATTTTAAAGATGATAAAGCCATGGTGGGAGGGTTTGCTCAAATAGAGGGAGAAACTGTGATGATAATCGGTCAGCAAAAAGGTATCAATACAAAAGCCCGTCAGTTGCGTAATTTTGGTATGGCCAATCCGGAAGGTTACCGTAAAGCGCTGCGCCTTATGAAGCTTGCTGAAAAATTTAATAAACCGGTAGTTTGTTTAATAGATACACCCGGTGCGTATCCCGGTCTTGAAGCAGAAGAGCGTGGCCAGGGCGAAGCCATCGCAAGAAATATTTATGAAATGATCCGTTTGCAGGTTCCCGTTGTTATAGTGATCATTGGTGAAGGAGCGAGCGGAGGTGCACTGGGTATTGGTGTCGGCGATAAAGTATTGATGATGGAAAATACCTGGTATACGGTGATCTCTCCTGAAAGCTGCAGTTCTATTTTATGGCGCAGTTGGGATAAAAAAGAAACGGCCGCCGAGCAGCTTCGCCTTACCGCTATTGATATGAAAGGTTTTGGACTGGTAGATGAAATTGTTCACGAACCTGTTGGCGGTGCCCATTGGGATTATGCAGATGCTGCTAATATTCTTAAATCACATATTGTAAAAACATTAGCGGAACTCAGGTCCAAAGACCCAAAACAAAGAGTTAACGATAGGATAGAAAAATATGGCAAGATGGGATTTTGGGAAGAAATGGGGGAGGAAGAAGAAGCAAAAAGTTAGGAGTGAGTGGGCAGCAGTGAGTGGTGAGTAAAAATTTACAGATACCAAAAACAAATAAACTAACATAACCAACAATGTCTTTACGTAAGCAACTGAAAGGAACGGGTGTGGCTTTGATAACACCGTTTACGCCTGATCTGGAAGTAGATTTTAATTCACTGGGTAAAGTGATAGATGCTATGATCAATGGCGGCGTGGAATACCTGATTACACTCGGTACCACTGGTGAAACACCAACATTGGATAAACAGGAAAAACTCGATATTGTAAACTATACTTTTGATAAGGTAGCTGGCCGCGTACCTGTGATTGTGGGTATTGGTGGTAATAATACAGCAGAACTGATTAAAGACCTGCACAATTTTCCATTGGATAAAGCCATTGCAGTTTTAAGTGCTTCTCCCAATTACAATAAACCTTCGCAGGAAGGAATTTTCCAGCACTATAAAGCATTGGCGAAGGAATCGCCCAAGCCTGTCATATTATATAATGTACCTGGTCGTACCGGAAGGAACATGAATGCGGCTACCACACTGAGACTGGCTCATGAAGTACCCAATATTGCCGGTATGAAAGAGGCCAGTGGGGATATGTTGCAATGCATGCAGATATTACGCGATATGCCCACTGATTTTTTAATGGTAAGCGGAGATGATGCACTCGCATTACCACAACTGGGTTGCGGTATGGATGGAGTAATCAGTGTGGCAGCGAATGCTTTTCCTAAAGAATTTTCTGACATGGTCCGTTTATGCCTGCAGCAGAATTTTTCTGCTGCTAAAAATATCAATGATACATTGCTGGATGCTTACGACCTGATGTTTACCGAAAATAATCCTGCAGGTGTAA
>JBBRHM010000036.1:0-26419 GCA_038222655.1 Chitinophagales bacterium
CCTATCATTGGTACGTGTTATTTTCAGAATGAAAAATTATGCTTACTTCGTTATTATAGAAGGCGTGTTCATCACATTTTTAAGTTTACTCAATATTCTGTTATCCGGACTTACTGTGATGAATTCAATTTTTTTACCTCTTTGTATAGCCACCATTGTTGTAGGTATTCTGCAAGCACCAAAAGAATTTTAGGTCATGCTGCTAGCTGCTCTAAAACGGCGCCCACAAAAAAATCTCACTTCATTCAGCAATCCTAACAGCCGTTAGCTTAAATTTGCAGCATTAAACCATTATATACATGCATTTTGAACTGAGTGAAGAACATTTAATGATTCAGAAAGCCGCAAGGGATTTTGCAAGAACAGAATGTTTGCCCGGCGTAATTGACAGGGATGAGAAGCAACAGTTTCCACGCCAACAGGTAATGAAATTAGCCGAACTCGGCTTTTTGGGTATGATGGTTAATCCCAAATATGGCGGCGCCGGTATGGATACGGTTAGTTATGTACTGGCCATGGAAGAGATTAGTAAAGTGGATGCCAGTACTAGTGTTTGTATGAGCGTTAACAATAGTCTTGTTTGCTGGGGGCTTGAAACATTCGGTACTGAAGAGCAGAAACAAAAATATTTAACTCCGCTGGCACAGGGCCGTAAGGATGGTGAATTATATATTGGCGCATTTTTATTGAGTGAACCGGAAGCCGGTAGCGATGCTACCAGCCAGCAAACCACTGCCGAAGATAAAGGGGATCATTACCTGATTAGTGGTACCAAGAACTGGATCACCAATGGATCTTCTGCTTCCGTGTATTTAGTGATTGCCCAAACGGATGTGTCAAAAGGGAGCAGAGGTATCAATGCCTTTATTGTTGAAAAAAACTGGCCCGGCGTGGTGGTTGCTGCTAAAGAAAACAAACTGGGTATTCGCGGAAGTGATACACATTCTATTTTACTAACGGATGTGAAAGTGCCGAAAGAAAACAGGATTGGAGAAGACGGCTTTGGATTTAAGTTTGCCATGAAGACATTGGCTGGAGGCCGCATTGGTATTGCATCCCAGGCATTGGGTATTGCCAGTGGTGCATATGAACTGTCCTTGGCGTATAGCAAGCAGCGTAAAGCTTTTGGTAAAGAAATCATGCATCACCAGGCCATCCAGTTTAAACTGGCTGATATGGCTACCAAAATAGAAGCGGCCCGTTTATTATGCCTGAAAGCCGCATGGGAAAAGGATAATAAAATTGATTATACGCTGAGTTCGTCCATGGCAAAAGTATATGCCAGTGAAACCGCTATGTGGACAGCAACAGAAGCCGTTCAGATACATGGTGGGTATGGTTTCGTGAAAGAGTACCATGTGGAAAGAATGATGCGTGATGCAAAAATTACACAGATATATGAAGGCACTTCTGAAGTGCAGCGGATTGTGATTAGCAGGAGTATTTTGAAATAATTTATTGGAACACATTCATACCTGGAACCAGGGAAAGTTTGATACTATGTGTCCTATCTTTTCCTATATGTTTGTTTAAAAAACCTTCCGGGATAATAAATTTTATTACAGCCGCGGAGAAAAGAGAGGCACAGGTTTACACAGGGATAGCAAATAAATCAATATCCCTTGTATTTTCGTAGATATAGCTTTATGAAGTATTACCGGAAAATACAATTGACAGCCTGTCTGATTTTATTATTTGCAAATAGTTACGCAAATGATAGTTTGGTGATGAGCCAATTATTGCAGCGCATGGCTACATTACAATCTAAACAAAGCGGCGTTTTTCCCAAAGGCATTTTTCCCTGTTATCGTTTGTATGCATTGAATAGGGACAGGGAAAAAGCCGATGTCAATATTTTTTTTACGGGGTTGATCGCATTTACTTTACGGGATATTAAAACGGAACTCACCACTACACAGCAGCAACAGGCAGCAGATATTATAACCCAAACGTTACCTGTTTTTTCAAAATTCCAAAACCAAAAGGGGCGGCCAACTTATAATTTCTGGCCCACAGATACCCCCCAAATATTTCCTAATGCCGGCTGGATGAATGTATTTAATAAAAGCCAGGCTTTACCTGATGATCTGGATGATACGGTTATCTCGCTGCTGGCGCTTAATGCAACAGATTCCACTGCCAAACAGGTGCATGATCGGATGCAAATGTTTACCAATCACAACGGCAAGCAGGTTAGAAATACATTTAAAAATTATCGTTCCATCGGCGCTTACTCAACATGGTTCGGACAAAAAATGCCGGTTGACTTTGATGTGTGTGTGCTGGCTAATGTGCTGTACTTTGTGCAGTCTTACAATCTTGCCTGGACAAAAGCTGATTCAGCAAGTCTGCAACTGATCGAAAAAGTATTGGAGGATAGGAAGCATATTACAGCTGCTCCCTATGTATCGCCACATTACAGCAGGCTTCCGAATATAGTATATCATTTATCGAGACTGATGTCTCTGAAACCGATTCCTTCTCTGGAAAAATTCCGCGGGCAATTAATAGAAGATACCAAGCAGGCATTAACGGATGCTTCTTCTTTTATGGATGAAGTAATCCTGAGCACCTCCTTACTTCGTTGGGGGATTATTCCAGCACAAACCAACACACACGCTGCTTCCAGCCTGGAACAACTTGTTGAAGAAGAGAATTTTTCTTTCTTTATCGCTAATATGGCGTCGATGTTACCCGATCCTTTGAAACAATGGATGGGCGGTACAGGGGTTGGTAAGTTTTATTATTATTGCCCTGGCTATAATAACCTGTTGTTGCTCGAAAACCTGGTGTGGCGCAAGAAGAGGGGGCTATGAATTTTTCTTAGCGATTCTTTGCCGCGAAGACGCAAGGCAATGACGGTTTCACAACGTTTGGTAATTGATACATTTGCATAATTATGGTTAATAAAGAAAAATATACAGAACTGGTTAATGAACTTTCATCGCAGGGTGTAACACTTGTTGCTGTGAGCAAGATAAAATCTAAAGAGGATATACTGTCCTTATATAACCTGGGGCAACGTGATTTTGGTGAGAATTATGTACAGGAGCTGGTTGATAAAGAGGCTGCCTTACCGAAAGATATACGCTGGCATTTTATTGGTCATCTGCAAAGTAATAAAGTAAAATATATTGCCCCTTTTGTGCATTTGATACAGGGTGTGGACAGTTTTAAATTACTAAAAGAGATAAATAAGCAGGCTGCCAAATGTAACCGTATCATTGAATGTTTATTACAGGTGCATATTGCACAGGAAGAGACAAAGTTCGGAATGAATGAAACTGAACTGGAAGAAGTTCGTGAGAATATTGCTGAATTCAATCACGTTAAGATTCGCGGATTAATGGGTATGGCTTCCTTTAGTGATGACAAGGAAAAAATTAAAAATGAGTTAGGGTCATTAAAAAAAATATTTAACCGGCCCTGGTCCGCAGAATGGTCTGTGCTAAGCATGGGTATGAGTGGCGATTATCAAATGGCGATACAGGAGGGAAGTACGATGGTACGCGTGGGTAGTTTGTTGTTTGGGGCGAGGGGCTAAGATTACAAGGTATTTGAAACACACAGCTACATAGGTAAAAACCAAGGGCACATAGAATTTTACTATGTGCCCTTTTCCTTAGATAACTAAGGGGTTGAAAAAATCATTTTAGTGTCTCATCCAGCCATTTATAAAATTCTCGCTGCCATACCAATGCATTCTGCTGGCTCAGCACCCAATGGTTCTCATCCGGAATGTACAGGAACCTGCTTTTAATGCCTTTTAACTGTGCGGCCTGAAATGCCTGTTGTCCTTGTTCAATGGGTACGCGGTAATCTCTGCCACCCTGTATAATAAGAATGGGCGTATTCCATTTATCAACAAAGTTGCTGGGCGACTGACTAAAAGAACGCTGTGCCACTGCATTATTTTTCTCCCAATAGGAGCCACCTTTTTCCCAGTTCTCAAAAAATAATTCGTCAGTGGTTCCATACATACTTCTGAAATCGAATACACCATCATGAGAGATAAAAGTTTTAAATCTTCCTTCGTGCTGTGATTCGAGAGCAAATACAGAAAAGCCACCAAAGCTCGCACCCACGCAACCCAAACGGTTTTTATCTACAAAAGGTTCTTTCGATACGGCATCTATGGCGCTGAGATAATCTTTGATTACCTGGCCGCCCCAATCTTTACTTATCTGTTCATTCCATTCTGTGCCAAAGCCCGGCATACCGCGGCGGGCGGGCGCTACTACAATATAACCCTGTGCGGCCATTAACTGAAAATTCCATCGGAAAGAATAGAACTGTGTTAACGGAGACTGCGGCCCTCCCTGGCAATATAATAAGGTAGGATACTTTTTTGTTGCATCAAATCCGGGTGGATAGATTACCCATACCAGCATTTTTTTATTATCAGTGGTTGTTACAAAGCGTCTTTCTGTTTTACTCATGCCAATCTTTGCATACGCTGTATCATTAACATGGGTAAGTTGTACAAATTTTCCAGTACCAATATCTACGGAAAATATTTCACTTGCATGATTCATATCATTCCTGGTTACATACAGGTTAAAGCCATCCTGTCCCGCAATTCCATTCACATCAAAATCGCCAGTGGTCAATTGTATAATAACTGGCGGGGTTTTGGTACTGGCCGGGTTATTAACTTTAAATAACTGCAAGGTTCCATTGATGGGTGCTATAAAAAAAAGACTATCGCCCCTGTTACTCCACGCAAAACTTTCTACATGAATATCATCCCGCTGCAGGGTAAGATTGGTATTTGTTTTTCCGTCTGATACAATGATATCCTGTTTATCAGCCTCATATCCATCACGCTTCATCTGCATCCATGCCAGGTCGCCTTTTTTATTATACGCTGGATTTACATCATATCCTTTATTCGACTCTGTAAGATTGCGGGTAACACCTGTCTCTACATTATATTCGTATAAGTCAGTATTAGTGCTGATGGCATATTCTGTTCCTGCTTTTTTCTTGGCTACATACAAAACATGTTTGCTGTCCGGGTTCCAGATAAAATCTTCATCACCGCCAAAAGGTTTAAGAGGACAATCATAGGGTTCATTCGGCATCATATCTTTTGCCAAACCGGGCTGGCCATTAACCAATGGTGCCACAAAAACATGATCAAACTTTCCATCTTCCCAGGTATCCCAATGCCGGTAATTGAGTGAATTAAAAATATAGACATTTGATTTTTTCAGATCCGCATATTTGTCTGCGCCTGTTACATCCATCATCTTCACGGGTTTGCTGCTGATGATATATTTACCATCGGGAGAAATTTTCGGATCGCTTAATACACTATCTGTATTCTTTAGCTCAATAGATTCACCGCCACTGGTGGCTATCAGGTATATTTTACGGCTGCTTTTATTCTGTTCAAGATTTGGTGTACTCACCGAATAAATCATGTACTGCCTGTTTTTTGAAATACCTAAGGCAGAAACCCGTCCGAATTTCCAGAGTTGTTCGGGCGTAAGTTTATTCTGTGCCTCTAGCGAGATCATTGAAAGACCTGACATTACCAGTAATAAAAAACGTTTCATATGCGTAATATTTATTTGTAAGGTTATTGATGAACTGTTCAGGCGGCAAAAGCCTCCTGCCAGGCTAGTTTTTTTTATTTTTTGCATAATCAAATACCAACTGACAGAATGCTTTTACTCCCACATCTAATTTACTATCATCAATGTAAAAATCAGGTGTATGATGTGCAGAAGCCTGAGATTCTGTAAGCTTTGGATCCCTGGCACCTAAATCAAAAAAGAAAGCAGGCGCTTTTGTTCCATAAAAGGAGAAATCTTCTGCCCCGGTAACCCAATGCATGGGTATAACATTCTTTTCGCCCGCCGCTTTTTGTAAAGAAGCAAGCGATTGTGCAACCAGTGCAGGATCGTTATAGGTTACCAGTGTTTTCGTATCGATAGATACCTCTGCAGTTGCACCGGATGCTGCTGCAATATTTTTTACCATATTACGCATACGCTCATGCACTTCTTTCTGCATTTTACTGTCAAGGGTCCTGATCGTTCCTTCCATGATTGCTTGTTCGGGTATAATATTGGATCGAACGCCTGCAGTAATTTTTCCAACCGTTATAATAACAGGTGCCTGGGTAATATCCAGTTGCCGGCTAACAATAGTTTGTAAACCCTGAATAATTTCTGCACTGATAACAATCGGATCAATACCCTGCCATGGATTGGCGCCATGACTCTGTTTACCTTTTACTTTGATGGTAAACCAGTCTGATGATGCCATATAGGCTTCAGATTTGTAATAGAACTTTCCAAGATCAAGGCCCGATGCTATGTGCATTCCAAAAACAGCGTCTACTTTCGGATTATCCATAGCGCCTTCTTTTATCATCAGCGGTGCGCCACCTTCTTCATTTCCCGGAGGACCTTCTTCAGCGGGCTGGAATAAAAAAACTACGGTACCCGGCAATTCATTTTTCATTTTACTCAATACTTCGGCGGTACCCATCAGCATGGCGATATGCGAATCATGACCACAGGCATGCATCACACCTACTTGTTGACCGTTATATTCAGACGTAACAGTCGATTTAAAGTCCAAATTATTTCTTTCGGTTACAGGTAATGCATCCATATCTGCGCGTAAAGCCACAACAGGGCCGGGTTTATTTCCTTTCAACACACCCACTACACCCGTTCCTGCCAGTAACCTTGTTTCAATACCCAATTGTTTCAGGTGCGCTTCTACTTTTTTGGCAGTATTAAATTCACGATTGGATAATTCCGGATGTTGGTGAAAATAGCGTCTCCATTCTACCACTTTGGGGGTTTCGTCTTTAATCAGCTGATCATAGTTTGCAGGAAGATTCTGCGCATTGGCTGTAACGGAAAAAAACAGGCAAAGAGGCAATAATTTTTTCATTCGGAGGATTAAAATTTAGTAATTAAGAAGGTTTATTTTTTGGTAAAGACATAAGAATCGTATTCCACAAAATCACTCGCTTTTATATCTACTGAAACGATCTTATGATTCTCAGCTTTGAATTTAGTTGCGAAAATACCGAAAGCAATATTGTTGTAGGTCATAAGCCACTCATCATTATCCATATACTGTAAGGAAGCAGTAAGATTATTATGGCTGTTGAATTTTATTTGCAGATCATTATCCATCATTTTTACAGTGATCGTTCCATACACATCATTTGTATACTCACCTGTAAATGCAGACAATGGGAGAGAGGGCTTATTGTCTTTTATCCTTGACCTCATCGCATTGATATCTTTAAGGGATAGTTCTGTTTCTTTCGTATGGCCCGGTAAAAGTTGTGCACTCCTGTTTACATAAGGAACACCAAGGTAGGCATCCAATACCTGGTACCGCAAAGCTTCAAAGAAACTCTGGTTATCATTATTGGTAAGAATGGTGATACCTAAATTTTCTTCCGGAACCAGACAGGTATTGGTTACAAAGCCGAAAGCACCACCCGTATGCCAGTACATTTGTTTGCCGTTATAATCGGTCATAAAAAGACCCAGTCCATAGCCGGTATAATGGGTAGGGTATATGGAACTTTTTCTGCTCGACATAGCGGTGCTGATATCCCTTGTTCGCCTGATCACAGGCCAGGGTAATATTCTTTTACCTTCGTATCGGCCGCTGTCCAGTTGCATCAATAACCATTTTGAAAGATCCTTGACATTACTGATCATACTTCCGGCAGGACCCAGGTTATCTACCTGATCATAGGGCAGTTCTTGCAGATCTCCGGAAAAAGAAGTGGTATAAGGCCTGGAAACATTGGGTCTTAATGCCATACCGTTGCCCAATGTGTGCGTGTTCTTCATACCCAAGGGTATTAAAATGCTGTCATACACATACACTTCCCATGGCTTACCTGATACCTTGGGAATAATTTCACCGGCTGTTAAAAAACAACTGTTGCAATAACCAAAGTCCTGCCTGAAAATGCCGGTAGGTTTCAGGGTGCGCATCCGGTCAATAATATCGGTGCGGCTAAGTTTACCATCCCAGAAAGTGAAATCGCCCTGGAAAGTCTTAGTGCCCAGATGATGCGATAGCATATCCCTGATGGTTACCAGCTCTGTAGTGTTTTTATCGTATAACTGGAAATGAGGGAAATACTGGACGATCCTGTCATTTAATGAAAGCTTCTTATCATATTCCAGCTGCGCCAGTGAAGTAGCGGTGAAAAGCTTACTGTTACTGGCGATCATAAATAAAGTATTTTCATCTACTTTCTCATGCGTGCTCTTGTTACTTTCGCCATATCCCTTCATCATCACTACTTTTCCATCTTTTACAATGGCGATTGCAAGACCTGGAATCTGCCAATCCTTCATTCCACGGTTTATATAGTTATCAAGGCTATCGGAAATGAATCTGGGCTGTGCCTTTGCGGTTATAAGCAGCAGTGCGGTTATACAAAAGAAAAAAACCTTTTTTACCATACATATATTTTAAGAGGGAAGATAATGATTTGAGACCTTGAAATACCAGTAATACTGTTTAAATTACGCCGAAAACCTCTCTTTTCACTTTTTTCAAAATGTGTGAATTATGTAATTTAATTCCCCAATTGTGTAAGACACGGTGTTTACAATCCAGCGACCTTTATGTTGTAAGAATGTTAAAACACCTACTAACCCCATTCTTTTAAAACCATTGAATTATGAAAAAATTTACTTTTTTGTTCTTTGCGCTTTGCCTTTTCAGTTTTATTACGGTTAATGCCGCTGCGGTTACTGAACCAGAACCCGTTGCTAAATTAACAAAAGAAGCAAATCTGTCGAAGGAAGTGGTACTCAATGATGCTGTAGCAACCGACGCATTACGTGAATTCAGAAGCCTTTCACGCGTAGACAGGAAAATGCGTATTGCACAGGCAAAAACAGCATTAAAAGAATTCAAAGCACAAAAAGCTACCGCTGCTGCTGCCGGAACACCCAGCACCAATACTCTTTTATTGGTTATACTGGCTATTTTGCTTCCACCGCTGGCAGTGTATCTGCACGAAGGTGTTATTAATGGTAAATTCTGGCTGGATTTATTATTGACTTTATTATTCTTCCTGCCGGGCGTTATTTATGCTTTGATCGTGGTATTAGGATAGAAATTTTGCTAAAAAATTCAATGGCGAATAATGAGGTACACATACCTCATTATTCGCCATTTTTATGTGGAGTAACTTTATTTCCAGTTCCATACTACTACATTCCATTCGTCCAGCGAATCGCGGTAAGTATCTATTGTTTCAAAACCTATTTTTTTATGGGCCTGAATAGAACGGAAATTGGAAGTGGATACTTCTGTAATCAGGAGATCAAATTTTAATTGAAATATTGATCGGTGTTGATGATACAACATTTCAAAAACGCCTTTTCCCCGGTGTTCTTTTGCAATACATACCTGTCCCATAATATAATAAGGGTAAGTTTTCACAGGTTTATCATGGAACGATAATGTTTCCAGGTGCTCAATCATTTTTAAAAGGTCGTGCTGCACTACCGCTGTTTCTTTTAAGGAAGTTAACGCATAGCCAATCACTTCACTGCTATCTTTTACAATTACACTTGGTGCAATAGCGTGTATTAGCTGTAAGGTTTCAAAAGAATATTCCCAGGTAATAAAGCCTTGTGATTGCTTTTCATCTTCTTCTAAAAAGGATCGCAAATTGAGTCTGGAAAGCGCCGCTATCTGCCTGAGTTCCTCAGGCTCTGTTACAATTGTTGCTGTATACATTGGTAAAAAAAGATAAAAATTAATAGGCTATTTATGCTCGCCAAAAACTTTGCGTAATGCGTCGGATACTTCACCCAATGTGCAATAATTTTCTACCGCTTCTATAACAATCGGCATGAGGTTACGGCCATCTTTGGCAGCCAAAGCAATTTGTTCTAAACAGAAGTCGGCTTTCTCTTTATTACGTTTCGCACGCAGCGCGTGTAATTTTTCTGACTGCACTATCCTGATATGATCATCAATCCGAAAACCCGGTATCGGTTCTTCCTTATCAATAGTAAATTTATTGACGCCCACAATAATCTTGTCGCCATTTTCAATCGAACGCTGGTAGTCGTAGGCACTACGGGCAATTTCTTCCTGCATAAAGCCTGCTTCGATTGCGCTTACACTTCCACCCATCGCATCAATTTTTTGAACGAGTATCCATGCTTTTTCTTCTACCGCATTAGTCAATTCTTCCACATAATAGCTGCCACCTAAAGGATCTGCTGTATCTGGTGCGCCGCTTTCAAAAGCAACAATTTGCTGGGTGCGTAAAGCAATTCGCGCGGCTTCTTCGGTAGGCAGGCTCAGGGCTTCATCATATCCATTGGTATGCAAACTTTGTGTGCCTCCTAAAACTGCGGCTAAAGTTTGTACGGTAACACGAGATATATTATTTAAAGCCTGTTGTGCCGTTAAAGTGGCGCCACCCGTTTGTGTGTGGAAACGGAGCATCATGGCTTTTTCATCAGTGGCACCAAACTCTTTCATCATCTTTGCCCACATTCTTCTTGCCGCGCGAAATTTGGCAACTTCTTCAAACAAATGATTATGAGCATTAAAGAAAAATGAGAGGCGTTTACCGAATACATTTATATCAAGGCCCTTTGCCAGTGCTGACTGAACATAGGCTTTACCATTGCTGAGTGTAAAAGCTATCTCCTGTACCGCAGTGCTTCCCGCTTCGCGGATATGGTAACCGGAAATAGAAATCGTGTTCCATTTAGGAAGCTCTTTACTGCACCATTCAAAAATATCTGTAATGATGCGCATGGAAGGTTTTGGGGGATAGATATAGGTTCCCCTTGCCGCATACTCTTTTAAAATATCATTCTGTATAGTGCCGGTTATTTTTTTAAGGTCAGCACCCTGTTTTTTTGCGAGGGCCACATATAAGGCAAGAAGAATAAAACCTGTTGCATTAATGGTCATGGAAGTACTTACTTCTTCCAGTTTGATGTCCTTGAATAATAATTCCATGTCTTCAAGACTGTCGATGGCAACACCAACTTTCCCCACTTCGCCTTCTGCCAGCGCATGATCACTATCGTAACCGATCTGTGTGGGAAGATCAAAGGCTACACTCAGGCCCATTACACCCTGTGATAATAAATAGTGATACCGTTTATTGCTTTCTTCTGCTGTAGAAAACCCTGCATACTGACGCATTGTCCACATTTTACCGCGGTACATATCAGGCTGGATGCCGCGGGTAAAAGGAAATTCTCCGGGCATATCCAGTTGGCTGTTTCCGGTTTCAGGCAGGGGATAGTATACCTTCTTTATTTCGATGCCACTATCCGTAATTAGTTTTTTATCATTCATAAGTAATGATTGGTTACCCTAGTGCCTATACATCGTTAGGCGCTGCGATACTACTGTTTACATTTCTTGTGTATTGCCAGGTTTGCCAGAACCCGCAATGTACGTAATGGGTATTGAACTGATGGAAACTGATAAACTATCTTACAATAACTTCTTCGCCTCATAACTCAAAGCCTGACTTACCAGCTCGGACTGACTTGTTTTATTATCGTTAACTAAAAAATCAAGTAAAGCCCTGTTCAGGTCCAGTCCTGATGCATCCGGAGCCAGGGAGGCAGTAAGCTGATTAATCAGGAGGAGATTTTTTTCTTTCAGATTTTTAACTGCGTTCCATATTTCGGGTGTTACATAAATCTGTTGGGTGATATTATAATCAAACTCATCACGGATTGTTTTTGTAAAAACAAACTGCATTTCGCGGGCAGATAAACCTTCATGACTTGTTCGGCTGATAAGATTTGATAGCGTAATACGGTCAACCAGTAAGGTGAGTCGTTCATAAGCCTGTAATTGAAGCGCATGACCAGAGCCTGTACCCATTTTATCTTCCGTGGGCGCTTTTGCAGGACGTTTAAATACATAGAACATCAGCCCTAATACCGCTACGCCTGTGATGACCATTATAAATACATTCGAATCCAGCATGGAAAAGTTTTGGCAAAAATAAGGTAAACGGAATATGGTTTGTAGTCTGTAGTTATCAATGAAATGTTTCAGCAATGCTAATTTTCCTACACTCGTAAGGGTAGATGGTGCCCGAAAGGATAGTTTTTTGTAAATTTGTGATACAAAAAAGTCTATGAATACAATGACGACTACCTCACCAGTTACCTTAACAGAAAGTGCTATAGATGAAATAAAGCGCTTAATGAATGAGGAAGACTTTGATAACACCCAGCGTTTACGGGTAGGGGTTAAAGGAGGTGGATGTAGTGGTATGACGTATGTATTAGGGTTTGAAAAGCCTGAAGCAGAAGATGAAAAGTTTGAGATAGAAGGTATTCCTTGTGTAATGAATAAAAGTCACCAATTATATCTTTTTGGAATGGAAGTGGATTGGCAGGGAGGATTAAACAGCCGTGGATTTACATTCAGCAATCCCAATGCGAGCAAGACCTGCGGATGCGGAACTTCTTTTGCTGTATAAAACTTTTATCCTTTTGCAAACGCAGAAATAAATAAGTAAGTAAGATGGGAGAGGAGTTCAAATAAAACTTTTATTCCCCCCGCAAAAAATGCGCAACTTTTTTAAGTTGCGCATTTTTTTTGTTACCATCCTATGTGAAATTTTATACTGCTCCTACGCGTTTCAGTAACTTCATATTTTCTCTTTTGTGAATGAATCTATGTACGAGGCTGTAGATCACCGGCAGTATCAATAATGTAAGAATGGTAGAAGTGATCAGTCCACCGATAACCACAATGGCCAATGGTTTCTGTGTTTCACTGCCAATACCTGTGCTTACGGCCGCCGGCAATAAACCGATAGCGGCCATCAGGGCGGTCATCACCACCGGCCGCACCCTGGATATCACACCCTGGTACACAGCTTCCTCAAGACTCATTTTGGCTACTAAATTTTTACGGAACACACTGATGAGGATCACACCATTTTGTATACACACACCAAACAGGGCAATAAATCCAATGCCTGCGCTGATACTGAAATTGATACCCGTTACATGCAGCGCCAGTATTCCACCTATCAGGGCAAAAGGAACATTTAGAATGGTTAACATAGCATCTTTTACATTACCGAAAGTAATGAACAGGATGATAAATATGACCAGTAAACAAACCGGAACAACGTTGGCCAGTGTTTTGGATGCGCGGATCTGGTTCTCAAATTCACCGTTCCAGGTGGCGGTATAACTTTTTGGGAGGGTAACCTGTGCATTCACCTTTTGTTGAGCTTCTGCAATGGTACTCCCAAGATCCCTTTCACGGATAGAGAACTTAACAGCAATATAGCGCTGGTTGTTATCCCGGTAAATAAAGGCCGGGCCTGTACTGGATTTGAATACACAGATTTCCTTCAACGGAACTTTGGCGCCATCATTTGCGGGAACCATCAGGTTCTCTATTTTTTTCTGATCATCGCGGAAATCTTTCTGGTATCGGATACGCACATCAAACCTTCTTTCGCCTTCATACAATATGGTGGCCGCCTTACCGCCGATGGCCATTTCTATTACTGCCTGTGCATCAACCATATTTACTCCATACAAAGCCATTTTAGTCTGATCCAGTTCTATTCTGAATTCGGGCTGGCCAAGGTTACGCAGGATACCAAGATCTTCAATACCTCTTACTGTTTTTAACTGTTTCAACGTGGCTTTTGCGAGTGAATCAAGCGTTTTAAAATCGGGGCCAAATATCTTTACGGCAAGCGCAGCATTTACGCCGGCAACAGCTTCTTCCACGTTATCACGAATGGGTTGGGAATAGTTTAATACAATGCCAGGTAGTTTTCTAAGTTGAACATCCATCTCTTCAATGAGGTTTTCTTCTGAAAGTCCTTTGCGCCACTGGCTTTTGGGTTTGAGATCAACCTGTATCTGCACATTAAAGAAGCCTTTGGGATCAGTGCCATCATTGGTTCTGCCCACCTGCGAAAGCGTTTGTTTTACTTCCGGGAAACGCTGCAAAATATCGATCATGGTATTGCCAATAAAATTTGCTTCATTCAATGATACACTCATTGGCAATTCGCTTTCCACCCACAAAGCACCTTCATCCAGTTGCGGAAGAAATTCGGTACCCAGAAATTTGGCAGAGAAGAAAGTCAGCGCCATGGCCATTAGGGCAATAAACAAACTCAACATGGGCGCCCGTATTACAGCTTTATAAGATCTGGCTATGATTGTTTCAAAAAATATCACAACGGGATTATGCTTCTCCCTTACATTTTTTCGTAGGAGTATGCTGGACAGTGCAGGTACAAGTGTTAAGGTGTAGAGCAGGGCACCCAATAAGGCAAAACCAAGTGTATAGGCAAGTGGTGAGAACATTTTGCCCTCTACTTTTTGGAACGCGAAAATGGGGATCAGGCAGGTGATAATAATCAGTTTTGAAAAGAAAATAGCTTTACCCATTTCACTGCCCACGTTTTTAAACAATCCCAGTTTAGCCAGCTTATTAAATTTTTCCATACCTACTTCTCTGGCTCGTTTGTCAAGCGCCACAAACAATCCTTCCACCATTACCACGGCTCCGTCTATGATAATGCCAAAATCCACCGCGCCCATACTCAGCAGGTTGGCGCTCATGCCTTTCAGTCGCATACAAGTAAAGGCGAACAAAAGTGACAAGGGGATGATGATACTTACAATAACAGTAGTGCGCCAGTCTGCCATAAAGATGAGTACTATAGCTGTTACCAATATAATCCCCTCCAAAAGGTTATGGATAACCGTTTCAGTACAGTAATCCATTAGGTTGGTACGGTCATAGAAGGTATCTATTTTTGTATCACGCGGCAATATATTCTCATTCAGGTCTTTTATTTTAGCACGGATATTATCAAGCACAATAGCAGGGTTCTCGCCTTTGCGCATCACAATAATCCCTTCGATAACATCAGTATGTTTGTCTCTCGCTACCTGTCCGAGCCGCGGTTTACCGGATTCTTTCACTTCTGCCACATTCTTTACCAGCACGGGCAGGCCATTAATTTTGGTGACGATGATGTTATTGATATCCTTACTATCGTTTAGCAACCCAATACCTCGCACCAGGAATGACTGGCCATTGCGTTCGATCACATCACCGCCAACATTCACATTGCTTTTGGCAACGGCATTGTATACATCCAGTGAACTGAGGTTGTATTTGCTAAGCAGGTTGGGATTGACACTCAGTTCAAATATTTTTTCTTCACCACCAAAGCTGTTTACATCGGCCACGCCGGGAACAGATTTGAACTGCCTGTCTAGTATCCAGTTCTGGATGGTGGTAAGATCACGTATTGATTTGGTAGGGCTCTTAAGCGTGTAGCGGTAAATTTCCCCGGTAGGGCCATAAGGTGGCTGTACATCGGGCTTTACACCATCCGGAAGATCAGCGCCGCCCAATCTGCTCAAAACCTGCTGGCGTGCAAAAGCATCATCCACATCGTCTTCAAATATGATGCGGGTATAGCTAAGGCCGAAAGCAGAAGTGGTACGAAGATTTGCTTTTTTCTGAACCGAGTTTAAAACGGTTTCCATCGGTATGGTAACAAATTTTTCCACTTCCTCCGCGCTGCGCCCCGGCCACTGTGCAATGATCACTACCTGTGTATTGGTAACATCTGGAAAAGTTTCGATAGGTGTATTGCGGTAACTGATGATTCCTATTACCACCATGATGCCCGTAAAAAAGAAGATCAGGTAACGGTGCCGTAAGGAGAAGTAAATAATATTTTTAATGAACTTGTTCATAAGGGTAAAGGTTAATGACCATGAAAAGGAAGAGGTTACTGGTTTTCCAGGATTGCATTGTAGAACAATACCTGGTTCCTTGAGATAATGATATCACCTTCGTTTAAGCCGTGGCTGATATAGACCCTGTTATTCTCCGTTTTGATTACGAGTACTTCAACCAACTGAAGATTGCATCTGTCTTTGTAAATGATTACATAATTTTTTCCACCTTCAAAAATCATGGCATCCGCCGGAATGCTAATCGCTTTTGACTGATCTGTATGTTCAATCAAGATACTGGTAAACATTTCAGGCTTTAATAACAAGCCATCATTGGGAAGATTGATACGGATGCGCATCACTTTGTTATCGGGATTCAATACCTCGCTAATCTTATCAATTCTGCCACGGAATACCCTATCTGGATAAGCCAGTGTTTTAACTATGGCTGTATAGCCCTCATGAATTCTTGCGATATCAGATTCAAACACATTGGCCCATATCCAAACATCTTTCAGATTGGATATGGTGAACAGACTCTCCGCATTATCAGGTCTGATAAAACTTCCCGCATTGGCTTTTTTCTCCACGATAAAACCGCTGATAGGCGCTTTTACCATATAGCTACCGCTGGCACTTGTGTTACCACCACCATTTATGCGAAGGGCATCGTGTATCTTCTGGTTGGCATTAAGGGCTTTCTGGTAATTCTCTTTTGATTCTTCGTATTCCTTTTCACTGCTGATACCCTTTTCATACAAGGATTTGGTATTTTCCATTTGCCGTTTTGCAATGGCAATATCCGATGCGGTAGTTTTCAGATCACTGTAATTACCTGCAATGTCGGCGCTTTTTATAATGGCAAGCACCTGGCCCGCACTTACCCTATCGCCCAGGCTAACTTTTACTTCCAGTACCTGACCACTGCTGAAAGGAAAAACTTTTACTACTTTGTTTTCGTTGAAACCTACTTCGCCAGATAATTGTAATTCATTACTGATATTACTCAACCGTGCAGTATCAAGCGTGATACGCGAACGCATGGAATCGCTGACGCAGACCTCTTTTTTTTCTTCTTTTTTTTTCTCTTCCTGTTTGCATGAAACGGCCAGAAAACCAATGAGGGCCAGAATATAGAATGATGAATACTTCATAAATTATGTTTGAACGGGTTTATTGGATAATGTCGATTCCTGCCTGGTAATTCAATTCTTCTTTAGCGAGCTGACGATTCAAATGTTGTTGCAACAAACGTTGCTGGGAAAGCGTATACGCGTTGAAAAAATCAAGAAATTCCAGGAGGTTAATCTGTTTCTGCTGGTAACTCTGAAGAATACTGCGATACATCTCCTCATATTTTGTATAGAATGTTTTCTGTGTGGCATTATCCTGTTTCAGGGTCAGCAACCATTTGTGATAGGCAGCACCAAGACTATTTTTCAAATCTGTTTCTGCATTTAACGCAACTGATTGCTGTTGTTTGATATTGTATTCAGCAGACCGGATATTACCCTGATTCTTGTTTAAAACCGGAATCGGTAAGGAAATACCCAATCCCACATAATTGGGGGCAAAACTGGAATTTCTGTCGAAGTTGGGCCCCACCGTAACATCTGGTACCCGTAACGCTTTCTGGTATGCGAGATTCTGTTGCTGATAAACAGTTTGGGTTTGCTGTAAAAGATAA
Source organism: Chitinophagales bacterium (assembly GCA_038222655.1). Taxonomy (GTDB): domain Bacteria; phylum Bacteroidota; class Bacteroidia; order Chitinophagales; family Chitinophagaceae; genus Sediminibacterium. The sequence goes on from JBBRHM010000036.1 coordinate 17,434, forward strand.
GACGGGTTGTTTTGTTTCGCTGTCGCAAACAGCAGATCAAACTCAATGATGCCGATAGCTAACAAGCTAATACTGCTATCAGCAGGCTTAATAAACACATCGTTCCTAACCTGTAAAAGGGTTTTCAGATCGCCCTGGGTTTTAGAGATGCTCTTATCCAACTCTGTAATATCCTGCTCCAGTGATATCACTAATGCCTGTATTCGCAGGTAGTCCTTCTGCGCAATATTTCCCGCTGATAACTGTGCCTGCATACCGGTCATTAATTTATTCAGTTGCAGCAGTTGGCTTTCATAAATGTCACGGGTGCCGAGTTGCTGCAGAATGGTGTAGTAGTCTGTGTGTAACTGATAGCGAAGATTTCTCAGTAGATCCTGTAACTGAAGTTCTGCAAGTTTTGTATTTGTGGTGGCAAGATTTACCTGTTTAGAACGCTTGCCTGCTGTTTTAATCAGTTGCTGTAACTGCATATAATACTGACCACTGTAACTGCCATCAGGATTTTTACCATATGGAAAAAACCTGCCGTTGGCCGCAATAACCTGATCTGTATTTAGTACAGGATTATCCCAAAGCCTTGCCTGTTGTATTAATGCTTTCTGTGCATCAACATTATAATGAGCCGCGAGAAGTAACAGGTTGCTGTCAAGAAAACGTTTTTCGATCTCTGGCAAAGCGAGCCTGAGTGTATCGGCTGATGATTGGGCAGCAGCCTGTTCACCAAAAGCTATGAAACAAGCGGCGAATAACCCTACTGCCAGAAAGTTTCGCGTGCGTAGAAACAATAAGTACATGCATGTAATTTAAGATCGACTGAAAAAAAAGTCAGCAGAGTTATAGCCCTGCGAAAAAGATACATTTAGAAAAGTGTCAGGCTTTGGGAGGGGGCGGATTTATTTCGCGCGAGAAAAAGCGTGTATCGTTTTCGTCTTCAGGAAAACGAAAAGAAATAGCATTAGCATTCTCCCTGGTTATGTAAACCATTACCGAAGGATTGATCAATTTGATGCTAATATGCTTTTGTAACTGGGATTGCTTTTGTTCTTTTTTAACCGATTCAGGAAATGCATTTTTATAACCCAGTACTACTTCTGTAAAATATTCTGAAAATGTATTGAGGTCATTAAACTCTTCCATATGGGAAGAGTGAGCCGGCTTAAAATCAATTGCATTTATACTAAGGTTAAGTACCTGCAATGCCAGCAACAGGAGGAAACTATTACGAATAATATGTAGGATTCTTTTTCTCACGAAGTAATGGGATGCAAAATACTGCTATATTTTTCTAAAAGCATTGTTAATGAAAAACACATTTGAATTTTAATACAAAAAAATATCCCATCTGTTCGGATGGGATATTTTTATCGTTATAAATGCAACCATGTATTATTTTTTCTTATCCTCTGCTTTCCCTAAAGCCCGGCTCTTTGCAAAGTCTACCAATATTGGCGCTGCTACAAAAATAGAAGAATAGGTACCTGTTATCACACCTATGAGCATCGCAAATGCAAAACCACGGGTTACTTCACCCCCAAAGATGAAGAGAATAAGCAGGGTTAAAAATACCGTCAATGAAGTCATAACGGTACGGCTTAATGTTTCATTAATCGCCCTGTTAATTACTGATGCATTATCTGCACCTCTCATTAACCGGCTGTCTTCACGTATACGGTCATAAACAATTACCGTATCATTCATGGAAAATCCTATCACCGTTAAAACCGCTGCAATAAAATGCTGGTCTATTTCAAGCGGGAAAGGAACAATGCTGCGGCAATAACTGAATACAATCAGGGTTACCAATACATCGTGTAACAATGAAACAATCGTACCCAACGAATAACGCCAGTCACGGAAACGGATAAATATATACAAACAGATAACTATGATACCAAAGATCACCGCTTTCTGTGCACCCGATTTCAGATCATCAGAAATAGTAGGTAAAACAGTTTGTGAACCCTGTTTATAATTTTTCTCAAACTCAGTAAATAAAGTATTGGGAGGCAAATGATTCTTTAAACCGGTGAACAGTTTTCTTTCTACCAAAGAATCGATATTGCTACCGGTTTCCTTTATTTTATAGGAAGTGGTAATATTTACCTGGTTCTTGGTATCTACTGTTTTAATGATAACCGCTTCACCGAATTCTTTTTTCAGTTCATCACGGATTTCATCCGGACTCACCGCTTTATCAAATTTTACGGTATAGCTACGTCCCCCTGAAAACTCAACACCTTCATCAAAGCCATGGAAATAGGTACTAATACCTAGAACCAATATTACAGCAGACAGCATATAGGCATACTTCCTGTATTCAATGAATTTGAAAGAAGCGTGTTTGAAAATTTTCCTGGAGAGACCGGTAAAATATTCAAAGTGGCGATTTTTGTTCATATACCAGTCTGTGATTAGTCTTGATACCAGGATACCACAGAACAATGATAAAAGAATACCAATAATCTGGGTTGTAGCAAAACCTAAAACCGGGCCCAATCCAAAGTAAGCAAGTATGATAGCGGTAAGTAAAGTAGTAACGTGTGCATCTAATACGGGCGATAAGGAACGTTTGTATCCGTCATTCACCGCATTCTGGTAACTTTTTCCTTTGGTCAGTTCTTCCTTGATACGTTCAAAGATGATAACGTTAGTATCCACAGCAAGACCAATAGTAAGTACCAGACCGGCGATACCCGGTGCAGTAAGTGTAAAACCTAAGGCACTCAAAATACCGATGGTAAACAACAGGTTAAGAATAAGCGCAATATTGGCCACCCAACCGCCTGTGTTAAAGTATAGGAGCATCAATCCAAAAATGACGATAAAGGCTATCAGGAACGATAGAGCGCCACCTTTCACAGATTCTTTACCCAATGTAGGTCCAACCTGCTGTTCCTGCACAATCTTGGCGGGAGCAGGGAGTTTACCACTTTCTAATATTTGTGCCAGATCCTGCGCTTCTTTTACCGTGTAACTTCCAGCAATCTGCGAATTACCGGTAGTAATTGCCTCATTAACGTTAGGAGCAGAGTACACAAAATTATCCAGCACCACGGCAATAGGCTTACCCACATTGCGTCCTGTCATCTTGGCCCAGATGGCTGTACCAATCCTGTCCATATTCATTTTAATGGCAATACGGCCGCGGTCATCATAATCCTGAGAAGCGCTGATTCCTTCACCACCTAATTCTGCCTGACCATTATCCAATGTTTTAACGGCATATAGCGATAGAATATTCTTGAATTTAGGATCACTGTTTTCAGCCTTTCCATACATGAATAAAAGGTTGGAAGGGAATTTAGATTTTACGATATCCATCCGCAGGTAATCATTCAAAGTACCTGTATCTTTTGAAGCAATATAACCAAGAGCAGAAGGGTATACCACTTTCCCATCCGCACCCTGGTAGGGTTGATTGAGTTGCAGTATTCTTCCGATGGGATTTTTATTAGCATTGATTTTAGCTGAATCAGCTTTTACTGTAGCGGTTTTGGCAGCAGCTGACAAACCAGAGATGGTAGCTGTTTTAGACGTATCTGTTTTAGCAGCAACTGTAGCATTGGTAACGGTATCTTTTGAGGCTGATTTGCTCGCGGTATCAGTTGATTTGTTACCATTCAGGAAATCTTCTACTGTTTTATCGGCAGAAATAATACCGTTTTGCAGATCCTTACTTTCCAGTGTATACATTTCGAAGAACTGGAGATTGGCTGTAGACTGAAGGTATGCTCTTACTCTTTCCTTATCGGTAACACCGGCAAGTTCAATATTGATAATGCCTTTGGCAGGATCAGGATTGATATTGGGAGATGCCACACCAAAGCGGTCTATCCTGGTACGCAGGATGCGGTAAGTGGTCTGAAAAGCAATGTCAGCCTGATCTTTCAGGTAACTGGCCACTGCATCATCTGTAGCGTCTATTTTTATTTTATTGTTACTGCGTACAACAAAAAAAGGAGCCAGCTTAGCTGTTGGATTTACTTTTGTAAACTCTTCACGAAACAAGGAGATAAGATTTGCATTTGTATTCGCTTTACGCTGTACAGCCTGAGCCAGTGCTTTATTGAACAACGGATCTTTGGTATAGTTGGCGAGAGATTTTATCAATCCGTCCAATCCCACTTCCATGGTTACACTCATTCCCCCCTGAAGGTCAAGACCCAGCATCAGTTCTTTTTCTTTTGCTACGCTGTAGGTAGTTAAACCAAAAGCCAGTTTGGATTCCTTCGTACTATCGAGCAAACGTTTCAGTCTCTCTTTTTTCAGGTCAGAAAGACTGTCGGCATAAGCTGCCTGCCATTCTTTGTTACCGGGGTATTTAATTTCGGGAGCTGGAAATCTTTTCATCCATCCGTCAGCCTTTGTTTCCATCGCGCTTTCATGGTTCTTAACGAACCAGGTAAAGGATAATTGATACAGGCAGATGAGTATCAAAGCAATCGCAAAGAATCGCACTAAACCTTTCAGTTGCATATTAGTAACGGTTTACAAATTTTTTTAGAGCGGCAAAGATAGGGGAATGGGAATGAAATACGCTATCCCCTGTTCAGTAAGGCATTTTGGGGAGAACTGTTTAGCCATTGTTTTAATTCCTCGGCTTTTTGAACACTTGTGAAGTAGGCTCTTTATCTAAAAACGATGCCGGAACATAGTCCGGCATCGACCCTAAAATAGCGGTATTTTTTATTTTACGTCTGTAAGTGTTACATCGAAGAATAAAGGTTCATTAGGCTTTATCGTAGGTAAGCTACCGGTACAGCTATAAGCCAGCGCTGATGGGATAATAAGTTTAATACGCCCCCCTTTTTTTATTAAAGGGATACCAATTTTCCAGCCATCAATAAAATTGCTCAATACGGTTGTGTAAGGATTGGCGCTGGCATCAAATACAGTGTTATCAAAATGTTTACCGGTATACACCACAGAAACGGTTGAGGTATTTAGCGGTGCATTGCCCGTACCGGGGGTAATGATCTCGTAAAACAATCCCGAAGTATGTTCCTGGTAGTTTATGCTGTTGGCGCTGCAATAAGCCATGATTTGTGCTCTTTCAGAAGTTACAGATACAGGCTGGCAGCCGGTATCCTTTTTTCCGCAGGCGATTAATAATAAAGAGAAAAGAAAAACTAACGCAAACGCTTTTTTCATGAACAGTTTTTTATATAGACTTGAATTTGTGTATTAAGGCTGCTTAGGAGACTGAATTTTGATGATTTTTTTTGCGGGCCAGTAGTTCGAGATACCGCTGTTCCTGCATTTCCCACCTGAATTTGCGGTAAAAATAAGCCATAAAAAAAGAGATAAGCAGGATGGCGAGGAGAAAAACTACTGAGCTAAGCCGTGAGTTTGCCTGCATACTCGCTCTTTCGTACCAGCCACTGGATAAAAGTAGCAGCAGGCTTATGCCAATCATGAAACCTGCCGATAACCCCACAAGAAAGGGGCGGATAGCTGTGCGTTGCTGTTCCCTGTTCTTTGACCAATACATAAGAAAAATTTCTTCCTCACTATTCAACATGCAGTAAAAATAATTGATCTGGTAGAAAGTACATCACGCTATACAATAAAATGCCCAATTCTTTTGATAGCTAAGCATTTCTTTAGACTATGAATAAATTTTTCTATTCGGTTTCGATAAAAATAGGGAACAAAAAATCCCTGCCAGGTTTTACCATGGCAGGGATCAGTAAATATGTCAACTTGATTGACTGTAGGGGAATTAATAACCACCCATTCCGCCCATATCCGGGGCACCGCCACCATGATGCGCTGCTTCAGGCTTTGGTTTGTCTGCAATTACACACTCTGTTGTTAACAACATAGCAGCAATAGAGGCAGCATTTTCCAGGGCAACACGGGTTACTTTGGTAGGATCAATTACACCGGCTTTAAACAGGTTCTCGTATACTTCAGTACGGGCATTGAAACCGTAATCGGCTTTGCCTTCTTTTACTTTCTGTACAACAATAGACCCTTCAATACCGCTGTTGATAACAATCTGGCGCAATGGCTCTTCAATCGCTCTTTTTACGATCTGGATACCGGTTGTTTCATCTTCGTTGGCGCCTTTCAGTTTTTCCAGGCTTTCAACGGCACGGATATAAGCAACACCACCACCGGGAACAATACCTTCTTCCACAGCAGCTCTTGTTGCATGCAGGGCATCGTCCACACGATCTTTCTTTTCTTTCATTTCAACTTCTGTTGCAGCACCAACATATAATACAGCTACACCACCGCTTAATTTAGCGAGACGCTCCTGTAATTTTTCACGGTCATAATCAGAAGTGGTATTTTCAACCTGTGCTTTGATCTGGTTAACACGGGCAACGATATCCGCTTTTTTACCTTTTCCGCCAACAACAATGGTGTTGTCTTTGTCGATGGTAACAGAAGCAGCCTGTCCTAAATAAGTCAGGTCAGCATTTTCTAATTTGAAACCCTGCTCTTCACTAACCACGATGCCTGCAGTGAGGATCGCGATATCTGTCAGCATTTCTTTTCTGCGGTCGCCAAAGCCAGGTGCTTTTACAGCAGCCACTTTCAGCGTACCACGTAATTTATTCACCACCAGTGTAGCCAATGCTTCACCTTCCAGGTCTTCAGCAATGATTAATAAAGGACGGCCGCTTTGAGCTACTTTTTCCAGGATAGCCAGGATGTCTTTCATAGCGCCGATCTTCTTATCGTAGATAAGGATATACGGGTTCTGAAGTTCAACTTCCATCTTCTCACTGTTGGTAACAAAGTAAGGAGAGATATAACCGCGGTCAAACTGCATACCTTCTACCACATCAACTGTGGTGTCAGTGCCTTTGGCTTCTTCAACGGTAATCACACCTTCTTTACCTACTTTACTCATGGCTAAAGCGATCAGTTTACCAATTTCGCTGTCGCTGTTGGCAGAAATAGTGGCTACCTGTTCAATTTTTTTAGAGTCGTTACCAACAGTTTGTGATTGTGCTTTTAAGCTATCTATCACTTTGGCAACAGCTTTGTCAATACCACGTTTCAGGTCCATTGGGTTAGCACCGGCAGCTACGTTCTTTAAACCTTCGCTGATAATGCTTTGAGCCAGAACGGTTGCAGTGGTAGTGCCATCACCTGCAATATCTGCAGTTTTGGAAGCTACTTCTTTCACCATCTGTGCGCCCATGTTCTCAATAGGGTCTTCTAATTCTATTTCTTTAGCAACGGTTACACCATCTTTGGTAACCTGAGGAGCACCGAATTTCTTTTCAATAACCACGTTACGGCCTTTTGGTCCGAGGGTTACTTTTACAGCGTTGGCTAAGGTGTCAACGCCTTTTTTCATTTTATTTCTTGCTTCGATATCGAAGAAAATTTGTTTAGCCATTGTATTTAATGATTTTGAAAGTTAAGAATTTGAAAATTTGAAAATTGTGGAAGAAAGGCTAATCTTTTAAACCTGCCTGTAGGCAGAGGGGTTAGCAAATCTTCAAATCTTCAAATTAAATGATAGCCAGGATATCACTTTCACGCATAATGAGGAGGTCCTGTCCTTCAATCTGGATCTCTGTACCCGAATATTTACCATATAAAACGGTATCGCCTACTTTAACAGTAACCGGCTCATCTTTTTTACCAACTCCGGCAGCTACAATAGTTCCGCGTTGTGGTTTTTCTTTTGCAGTGTCAGGGATAATGATTCCGCCTGCAGTTTTTTCTTCAGCAGCGGCAGGCTTAACAATTACTCTGTCATGTAGAGGAGTAACGTTGAGTTTTTTTGCCATACGTTATAGGTTTTTTTTGTTGATTAAGTTAATGATGTAGTTCCTGTCCTCGATTATTGTGCCATCTGGCTGATTCAGGTCAAATTTTCAGAAATTTGGCTGGAAAGCTTCCTTCTACCTAATAAAGTCTGTCAGAAACGCCGCAAAGATGGGATAAGTTTCTGAAACTGGCAGTGTCAAAATTTCATGATGCTTTTGCAGGAGGGTTTCACATACTCATAGGCGATGTAGTTAAAAACCCCTTTTGTGTGCTAAAGAATAGGAGTGCTCAATAACTACGACACAAAAAATATTCGTTGTATGGTCCAGAATGCAGCGGTAAGAACTATACATGCAGAGAGGGGGATGACCACTCTGGAACGATAGTATTCTTTTTTTGCAAACCAATTGGCCAATAACATCCAGGACAGTATTATAACAGTAAGTTGCCCTAATTCAACGCCTACATTAAACATGAGGAGAGACGCAAAATAAGCGTTCTTTGGAAGCCCCATTTCTGCTAAAGCGCCTGCAAAACCAAGCCCATGCACCAGACCAAAAAGAAATACGACTGCTATACGCGAAGGTTTTAGCCGGGGCGATAGTATATTTTCCAATGAAACATAGAGGATTGATAAAGCAATCAATGGTTCAATAATACGGGTAGGCGGGTTGATTACATTATATGAAGCCAGTAGTAAAGTTATGGAGTGAGCAATCGTGAATGCTGTTGACTGAATAATAACGGGTTTCAGTTTCGGACTTAATAAAAATAAACTCAGCACAAATAAAATATGGTCAAGTCCTAATGGCAGAATATGTTTGAAGCCAAGAATAAGGTAGATTAATGCTGCATCTGTTTTACTGATTGAATTGAGTTCGTTAACCGGAACATGCGCTGAAACTGTTTGAAAAAGAAACAATCCCGGTAATAATAAACCTGCGATTTTTAGTATGTTTTTTTTTGGAAAGAACATGTTTATTATTACCGTGATTGAGATTATTTAAAAGAATACTGCGAATTTAACCCTTGCAAAGAAAGGAATACCGGGTGTGAAATGTAGCTCAGTTACAGAAACAGGTTCATTTTTTAATCTTGATTCCGTTGCAAACTGTGCCTCATGCCATTTTGTATTTAATAAATTTTCAACTGCCAATCCCAATTCATATTTGGGCCTGGTATAGTTAAGTGAAGCATCTACCACGAAATAACCTTTTGCCGTAATGGAACCATCTTCATTAGCCGGTCT
>JBBRHM010000037.1:0-26241 GCA_038222655.1 Chitinophagales bacterium
ATGAACAGCTGGCTGCGCAAAACCTTTCACCATTAGCCAATCCGCGTAATGCTGCTTCCGGAACCCTGCGCATGAAAGATCCGAAAGAAGTATCACGCAGAAATTTAGATGCCTTCCTGTATCATGTAAGTTTTGTTGTACAGGAAAAAATTCATACCCAACAGACTACAGATCCTAAACTTTTATCTACCCATTCCGGTTCACTGGAAATGTTATGGAATCTCGGGTTTCGTTCGCCGCAAAAAGAAAAACGGGTGGTGAAAGGCATTCAGCCGGTGATTGATTACTGCCTCGACTTTGAAGCGGGCCGTGATAATCTGCCTTATGAGATAGATGGTATGGTTGTAAAAGTAAATGATCTGTTGTTGCAGGATAGATTGGGAATGACTTCGCATCATCCACGATGGGCCATTGCTTTTAAATTCAAGGCCAGACAGGCAACCACAAAATTACGAGGGGTAGAATTCCAGGTGGGAAGAACGGGGGCTGTAACACCGGTAGCAAAACTGGATGCTGTTTTTTTAGGGGGTGTAACCGTATCCAGTATTTCCGTACACAATGAAGAATACATAAAAGAAAAAGATTTAAAGATCGGCGACAGTGTGCTGATTGAACGTGCCGGTGATGTGATTCCACAAATCGTAAAATCCTTACCGGAATTAAGAGACGGAAGCGAGCAATCCATTGTATTTCCTAAAACCTGTCCGGTTTGCAAAAGCGAATTATATAAAGAGGAAACAGAAGCTGTATGGCGATGTATCAATATTGAATGTGAGGCCCAGGTGGTAGAAAAGATGATCCACTTTGTAAGTAAGGATGCAATGGATATTAAAAGTTTCGGGGATGCCAATGTTCGTAAGTTTTATGAGATGGGATATGTAAAAGATATTCCTGGTATTTATCAATTGCCTTATGATAAGATTGGCAAACTGGAAGGATTCGGAATAAAAAGTATGATCAATTTACAATCCGCCATCGAAGCCTCCAAACAACAGCCACTACACCGGCTTATCTATGCATTAGGTATTCGTTTTGTGGGTGAAACCACCGCTAAAACACTCGCCAATGCAGTGGAGCATATTCTTGATTTTACAAAGATTTCGGAAGAGGATTTAACGCAACTGGACGATGTGGGTGTAAAAGTAGCCGGCAGTATTCACCAGTTTTTCAGCAATGAACAGAATATTCAAATGCTTGAACACCTGGAACAACTGGGATTGCAATTAAAAAATCAAAAAAAAGAAGTGATAGCCGCAGGTTCCTTAAGCGGCAAAACTTTTCTCTTTACCGGAACGCTGCCTACCTTAAAACGCAGCGAGGCGGAAGAAATGGCCGAAGCACAGGGCGGCGTGATCGTTAGCGGTGTAAGCGCAAAGTTGAATTACCTGGTAGTGGGGGAAGATGCAGGGAGCAAATTAGAAAAAGCAAAAAAGATAAATACCATAAAAATTATTTCGGAAGCGGAATTTATAAATCTTATAAAATAAACCTGTGCCTTAGCGCCTTTGTGAGAATTTTTTTTGTAGACAAAGGCACAAGGGCATAATTAAAATAGCTATATTATGTTGCAACCATCTACACTCAAATTTCTGAAAGATTTAAAGAAAAACAATACCCGCGAATGGTTTGAGAAAAACCGAAAGCGATATGAAGCTGCTAAAGAAGATATGGCTTTACTGATCAACAATATCATTGCGCAATTCGGAAAGAAAGATCTAAGTATTGCTTCCCTTACAGCCAAAGAATGTGTGTACCGCATAAACCGTGATGTGCGTTTCAGTAAGAATAAAGCACCCTATAAAAACAATATGGCAGCAAGCCTGATCAGTGGTGGCAAAAAATCAATATTCGCAGGTTATTATATCCATATCCAGCCCGGTGGAGAAAGCTTTGTGGGTGGTGGCCGTTATATGGTTGAACCGGATCAGTTGAAAAAAATCAGGCAGGAAATCGATTATAACTGGGATGAATTCAAAAAAATTATCAACAATAAAAAATTTATTTCCTGTTACGGTGATCTTGAAAAAGGAGAAGGTATGTCGCTTAGCCGCGAACCAAAAGGTTACGAAAAAAATAATCCAGCCATTGAATACATCAAATTAAAAAGCTGGGTAGCCACTACCCCTTTATCAGATGCAGACCTGACGGGTAAAGATCTTGTCAAAAAAATTACAACTGCATTGGAAACACTGCAACCATTGCTCGTTTTCTTAAACCGCGCATTGAGTGAGTAGGCAGTGGGCAGTAGTGAGTGACAAACTAACTTGAGCATACTCACCACTCCCTACTCACTACTCACCACTCCCCTATAAAAGTCCTTTACCCATCAGGTATTCCGCAATCTGAACCGCGTTGGTAGCCGCGCCTTTGCGGAGGTTATCGCTTACGATCCACATATTAAGCGTATTGGGTTGCGTTTCATCCCTGCGTAATCTTCCTACAAATACATCATCTTTTTCATGCGCCCACAAAGGCATAGGATATAGCGCCTGCGAAGGATCATCCTGCACCACCACACCGGGCGAATTGGCCAGTAATGTTTTCAATTCTCCAAGATCAAAATCATTGGCAAACTCAACATTCACGCTTTCGCTATGCCCGCCAACTACCGGAATACGAACGGTGGTAGCCGTAACACGGATAGAATCATCCTGCATGATTTTGTTGGTTTCTTTTACCATTTTCATTTCCTCTTTGGTATAACCATTGTCGAGAAACACATCAATCTGCGGAATTACATTCAGGTCAATCTGATATTTATAGGCCATCTCACCTTCCGCCCCTTTTCTTTCATTGAATAACTGGTCAACGGCTTTTTTACCCGTTCCCGTAACACTCTGGTAAGTGCTAACCACCACGCGTTTGATGGTATATTTTTTATGAAGGGGCTGTAAGGCCACCACCATCTGTATGGTAGAACAATTTGGGTTGGCAATGATGAAATCTTCTTTGGTAAGTACATCTGCATTTACTTCAGGCACTACTAATTTTTTGGACGGATCCATACGCCAGGCAGAAGAATTATCAATTACCCGGATACCCGCTTCTGCAAATTTGGGTGCCCACTCCAATGATGTACTGCCGCCGGCAGAAAAAATAGCCACCGCAGGTTTGGCAGCAATGCCATCTGCCATACTAACCACTTTATATTTTTTTCCCTTGAATTCCACTTCCTTGCCTACAGATCTTTCTGAAGCAACAGGAATTAATTCTGTTACCGGAAAATTACGCTCCGCCAATACCTGCAACATTTTGGTGCCTACCAATCCTGTGGCACCTACTACGGCTACTTTCATTTTTTTTCGTTTAGTGGTTTATGGTTTACTTGTTAATAGGTCATAAAAAAACCTTCCGGTTTGGGAAGGCTCTTTAAGTATATTAATCATACACAAACGTTTAGCACTTCCCGTCAGAGAGGTTTCTTAATACGTTTTGTATGTTTCATTATTATCATTGCAGAGCGAAAATATTATGAATGGATATCAATACCAAAACTAATTTTCAAAATCATCTTTTGTCAACCCGGATTGACGCAAAATAGAGTTGAATGTCCCAATGGGAATTTTTTTGCGCACAGCAGGGATAATGGCTGTTAAAGAGGGACTACCTGGCTTCCGGTATTTTATATGACTTCCTTTTTGAGAAACGAATAAAAAGCCATGCCGGAGAAGCACTTTTATAATATCATCTGACGAGAATAATTTAGGCATGATCCCACTCGGTTTCTACCAGTTCAGGATTTTCAATAACAGAGGCATCCGTTATGGGAATATCTTCAAAATATAATTCGAGGGCTTCTTCAAGATTTTTTAATGCGTCCTCTTTTGTGTCTCCAAAGCTTGATACTTCAACATTCAGGCATTGGGCTACAAAATATTCTCCTTCTTTCCACACCACATTTTGAAACGAAGTTTTCATACATTTCATTTTTATAAAAATAAAACAAAAACACCAGCAAAAGCTGGTGTTTATATTTGCATAATCATAAAATTCACTGTACTCAGCAATTATACAAGGCTGATATCAAAATTCACCAACTGTACAAACTCTGCCATCCTTGCATCAATATCCGCTTTATTAATCTGGCGTAAACGTTCGGTTCCAAATTTCTCTACACAGAAAGAAGCCATCGCACTTCCTACAATAATGGCTGTCTTCATATTTTCAAATGAAATATCTTTTGTTTTGGCCAGGTGACCGATAAAACCTCCGGCAAATGTATCACCAGCGCCTGTGGGATCAAATACATCTTCCAGCGGCAGGGCCGGCGCAAAAAATACCTGGTTATCATGGAACAATAAAGCCCCATGCTCTCCTTTTTTGATGATCAGGTATTTGGGGCCCATTTTCATAATGGTAGCTGCTGCGCGTACTAAAGAAAAATCACCACTTAACTGTCTTGCTTCACTATCATTCACCATCAGCACATCTACCATGGAAATGGTTTTCCTCAGATCATCCATGGCAATTTCCATCCAAAGATTCATGGTATCCATTACAATTAGTTTGGGGCGCGTTTTCAGCTGTTCAATCACACTGCTTTGTGCGGCAGGCGAAAGATTCCCCAGCATCAGAAAATCGCAATCCTGGTAACTATCGGGTACAACGGGCTTAAAATGCTCCAGCACATTCAGCTGTGTTTCCAGCGTATCCCGTGTATTCATATCCATGTGGTAACGGCCGCTCCAGAAAAATGTTTTTTCATCTTTCTTTATCTGTACCCCTTCCAGTGATACTTTGCGGTTGGTAAGGGCATCCAGTTCAGACTGGGGGAAATCGCCACCCACAACAGATATCTGCTTAACAGGGGTAAAATTGGTCGCACACCAGGCAATATATGTACCCGCACCACCGATAATTTTATCACTTTTTCCAAAGGGTGTTTCAATAGCATCAAAAGCCATAGATCCCACAACAACTAAAGACATAATAAAGGTTTTGGTATTGGGTGGCGAAATTAGGGTATTGACACCAAAGAAACTGCGTTCCTGCGCCTTAGAGTGAATATTGAAAGGACTAACAAATACTTTAAAAAACTAACAAAATAATTTTTTAATCGCAAAATGTTTGCTAACACGCGTTAGCATATTATCTTTACAGTATGGCCAGAATTAAGACGGAGAAAAATATCTCACGCAAAGATGTTATCGTAACCAAAGCGGCGGCCCTTTTTCGTGAAAAAGGATTCAAAGCTGCCAGCATGCGCGACCTTGCTGAAGCCGTGGGTGTGGAAGCCGCCAGCCTGTACAATCATATCAAATCAAAAACAGAACTGCTGCATGAATTGTGTTTTGGTGTAGCCAACCGTTTTATGCATAAGATAGATGAGATAGAAGCAGAAAAAGGCAATGATATTGAAAAAGTTGAGAAGCTGCTCCGTTTTCATATCAATGAAATGATTCATCATTATGAAGAAGTGTATGTAAGCGACAGAGAATGGAAGCATCTGGCAGATCCTTATCTTTCCAATTTTCAAAACCAGCGCCGTATTTACCGTAAACGTTTTGCTGCCATTATTGAAAATGGTATCCGCAATAAAGAAATTAAAAATATTGATGCCCCTACCGCTGTGCTCATCATACTCCACGCCATCAGCGGCATTGAAAGCTGGCATCGCTCTACCCAGAAGATCAGCGCGGAAGCTCTGGAAGAAAATATGATTACCATATTAGTTGGGGGATTGATAAACCGCTAGCAAAAAAATTTAGTCCATTTTATGTCGATGCATTTCCATGAGTTAATCGTGCGTGAAGTAAGGAGAGAAACCCCCGAATGCGTTTCCATTGCTTTTACGGTTCCCCCGGAACTAAAAGAAATTTTTCAATACAAACAAGGACAATACATAACCCTCCGCACAAAAATTAGTGGTGAAGATGTGCGGCGTTCGTATTCTATCTGCAGCAGTCCCTTGGATAATGAACTAAGGGTGGCCGTTAAAAAAACAGAACAAGGTCTTTTTTCTACCTATGCCAATGAGCAATTGAAGAAAGGAGATACCCTTGACGTTATGCCGCCAATCGGAAAATTTTTTGTAGAACTCGATCCTGCACAATTAAGGCAATACGTGGCATTCGCTGCAGGCAGTGGCATTACACCGTTATTATCTATTATCAAAACCACGTTGCAAACTGAATTAAAAAGTTCTTTTACACTGGTATACGGAAACCGTAACCGCCATTCCATTATTTTTAAAGAAGAAATGGAAGCACTCAAGAACAGGTATATGGACAGGTTTCGTATTGTCTATGTTTTATCACGCGAAAAAACAGACGCGGCCATTAATTTTGGGAGAATAGACGCTGAGAAATGTTATGAACTCTGTAATAAAAATATCGATATCAATTCTACCGATGCCTTTTTTTTATGTGGACCTGAGCATATGATTTTTTCTGTAAAAGATCAGTTGGAACAATCGGGTGTTGATAAGAAGAAAATACATTTTGAATTATTTACAACACCGGGAGCGAAGAAGGCGAAAGAGTACAAACCATCTTACACAGAAAAGAAAGAAGTAAAAAGTAAAATCACTATCAAACTCGACGGTATCACTTTTGATTTTGATCTGGGCTTTGAAGGTGACGCAATTTTAGATGCAGCACTTAAACAGGGTGCGGATCTTCCCTATGCGTGTAAAGGCGGTGTATGCTGCACCTGCCGTGCCAAATTGCTGGAAGGCGAAGTTGACATGGATGTTAATTATGGCCTGGAACCCGAAGAAATAGAACAGGGTTTTATTCTCACCTGTCAATCACACCCCAAAACGGAAAAAGTGGTAGTTGACTTTGATGCTAAATAGTATACAGTCAGAAGTCTTACGCCTAACGCTTCAATACCGGTTTCATAATCCTCTGCCAGATCTCGTATCCCCTTGCATTCATATGTAACTTATCCGCCACAAATAATTCGGGTTTTACAGAGCCGTCAGCATTAAGCATTGCATCATGTACATTAATATATTTTGTTTTGGATTGTTTACGTAAAAATCGTTTGATCAAACGGTTAGATTCTACGAACACCGGTTCAAATTTCCAGCGGCTGGGACTGGGCTTAATGGAGACAAACGCAACAGGCACTTTGCCCAAATGGCTCCTGATCATCTCAAACAAATGTGTAAAACGTTGTAGTACTAAGAAAGCAGCAACCGTATCAGACGCTGCAATATCATTCTCACCGCAGTAAATTATAATCTGCTTGGCATCATAAGGGTAAATAATTTCATCGGCATACCGTATCACATCAGGCAAAGACGATCCGCCAAAACCACGGTTAATGATGGGGTAGCCAGGAAAATAGTCCTGCACATCCACCCACTTCGTAAAAGAAGAACTACCCACCAGCAAAATTGATTTTGGCGCAGGCATCTGCAAACTGTCTTTCTTTTTAAAAGCATCAATCTCTTTACGAAACGGTGTAGCCGTAGTCTGGGCAATAACAAACAACACGTCCAGGCAAAAAAACAGGAGAAGGATACTTTTTTTCATCCCTCAATATAGAAACAATCCTCCCTATATTTTTTACTTCGTTCCTCTCCTATTGAAACGGCGGTTATTTCAAAAATCGAATAAAGAAGAAAAAGAGGGATGGCACTTTAACTAACAGATAAGAGGATTTTATGTATATTTTTTGCTAACATTTGTTAGCATTGATTTTCTTTTCTTATTTTTACCACTCAATGTAGCTCCTTATGGAAAAAAATTTGGAAGAGATATTTCAGGATAAAATCGATAAAGAAATCAGGATCGAACCGAAGGACTGGATGCCCGAAAAATACCGCCAAACATTAATCCGGCAAATCAGTCAGCATGCGCATAGCGAAATCGTTGGCATGTTGCCTGAAGGGAACTGGATAACCCGTGCACCCAATCTACGGCGTAAATCTATTTTACTCGCCAAAGTGCAGGATGAAGCAGGGCATGGACTGTATTTATATTCTGCCGCAGAAACATTGGGCATCACACGCGATGAAATGTATGAGCAATTACATAGCGGCAAAGCAAAATACTCATCCATCTTTAATTACCCCACGCTGAGCTGGGCCGATATGGGCGCTATTGGCTGGCTGGTAGACGGTGCCGCCATTATGAACCAGGTACCTTTATGCCGCAATAGTTTTGGACCCTACGCAAGAGCCATGGTACGTGTATGTAAAGAAGAAAGTTTTCACCAGCGCCAGGGATTTGAAATATTATTAACCCTGTCCAAAGGAACAGACACACAAAAAAATATGGCACAGGATGCACTCAACCGCTGGTGGTGGCCAAGTGTAATGATGTTCGGACCAAAAGATGATGAGAGTCCTAACACCATTCAAAGTATGAAATGGAAAATAAAACGTTTCACCAATGATGAGTTGCGGCAGAAGTTTATAGATATCTGTGCAGAGCAGGTAAAATTATTAGGACTCACGATTCCTGATGAGGACCTGACATGGAACGAAGAAAAAAAGCATTACGATTTTGGCGTGATCAACTGGGATGAATTCTGGGAAGTTGTAAAAGGTAATGGCCCATGCAACAAAGAGCGCCTCGAAGCAAGAAAAAAGGCATGGGAAGATGGCGCATGGGTAAGAGAAGCCGCAACCGCTTATGCAGAAAAAAGAAAGAATCGTGCAACCACAATAGCCGCCTGATAAAAAAATCACTTTTAATATCACCCATCTATGGATGAGCAAGAATTAAATAAAATTACTTCAGGAGTTGGGGCAGAATGGCCCCTGTGGGAAATTTTTATTCGTAGCAGGCAAGGACTAGATCATAAACATGTGGGAAGTCTGCATGCAGCCGATGCACAGATGGCCATAGAAAATGCAAGAGATGTTTACACCCGCCGAATGGAAGGTATCAGTATATGGGTAGTTGAAAGTAAATATGTTCATGCCAGTAATCCATCAGATGCAGAAGCATTGTATGATCCGGCGAATGATAAAGCATACAGGCATCCTACTTTTTATCATTTACCGGATGAGTTGAAAAATATGTAACACCCCCTAACCCCTGAAGGGAAATTAACATGAACACGAAAAATTTAATTGACTATATATTGCACCTGGCAGATAATGCGCTGATCATCGGTCATAGAAACAGTGAGTGGTGCGGACATGGCCCGGTACTGGAACAGGATATTGCTATTTCAAATATTGCATTGGATTGTATAGGGCAGGCAAGAAATTTTTACCAGTATGCGGCAGAGCTAACAGGCAATGGTGCTACAGAAGACAGCCTGGCATACCTGCGCGATGTAACCGATTTTAAAAATATTTTATTGATAGAATTACCCAATGGCGATTGGGCGCAAACCATTTTACGGCAATTTTTTTTTAGTACGTATCAATATTTTTTATACCGGCAATTACAAAATAGTATTGATGTGCAATTAGCCGCAATTGCAGAAAAAGCCTTAAAAGAAGTTACGTACCATCTACGATGGAGCAGTGAATGGGTGATACGGTTAGGCGACGGAACAGAAGAAAGTAAAAAACGTATGTTGCAGGCAATAGATGAATTATGGAACTATAGAGGAGAAATGTTTTACGCTGCGGATTATGAACTCGAAGCAGTAAAAGAAGGATATGGTATTGATCCGGCAACAATCAAAAATGAATGGGACAAAAAAATAAAATCTGTATTCGAAGAAGCCACACTATCAGCACCTCTTGATGCATCGATGCATAAGGGTGGCAAGCAAGGAGAGCATACGAAACATTTGGGTTATATTTTGTCGGAGATGCAGTTTTTGCAAAGGGCTAATCCGGGTGCTGAATGGTGAGACCCCTTAACACCCTGATGGGGTAATTAATATGGAATCAATAAATAAATATATTACTAACGATACTACACCTGCAGAGATAAAAGATATCATCTGGAAATTACTTGAATCCGTGTCAGACCCCGAAGTGCCGGTTATTTCTGTTATTGATTTAGGTGTTGTACGAAATATAGAAGTTGATCCAACTCCCACTTCAGGGGGCCGGGGTATTACCATTTTCCTTACCCCCACTTACACAGGCTGCCCTGCGATGGATGTAATGAAAATGAATATCAGGATGGTATTACTTCAACATGGTTTTACAAACATAAAAATCATACAGGTATTATCTCCTGCATGGACAACCGACTGGATGACCGAACACGGAAAACAAAAATTAAAAGCCTACGGAATTGCACCACCACATTACAAACAGGCAGTATGCACACCAGATGCTTTTCAACAGGAAGAAGCTATTCAGTGCCCACTTTGTAATTCTTATCACACAAGATTGATTTCGCAATTTGGCAGTACTGCCTGCAAGGCTTTATATCAATGCAATGATTGTAAGGAGCCGTTTGATTATTTTAAGTGTCATTAATCCAACCCCTAACCACTGAAGTAGGGAATTAGTATATTCGGTAAATAATCTACGACCATGTCTTCTATTCTTTTTGAAATAAAAAATCATATCGCGTTCATTACATTGAATCGCCCCGACAAGCTCAATTCCTTCAATCGCGAAATGGCTTTACTGTTGCAGGAAAGATTAGACGAGTGCGCCGCCTCTGCACAAGTACGCTGCATCTACATAACCGGCAATGGCAATGGCTTTTGTGCGGGGCAGGATCTGGCAGAAGTAGTAGATCCTAATGGACCAGGTATGCCAAAAATATTAGGCGAACATTATAATCCTATCATTAAACGCATTCGTGAAATATCTAAACCCATTATTGCGGCAGTTAATGGTGTAGCCGCAGGTGCCGGTGCCAATATTGCGCTGGCCTGCGATATAGTGGTAGCCACACAATCCACATCTTTTATACAGGCATTTTCAAAAATAGGATTGATACCCGATAGTGGGGGTTCTTATCACCTGCCCCGCCTGGTTGGTTTTCAAAGAGCTTCTGCACTGATGATGCTGGGAGATAAAATTTCTGCTACCGATGCATTACAAATGGGTATGCTGTATAAAGTTTTTAGCGACGACACCTTTGCAGTAGAAAGCAAAAAAATTGCCCATACATTAGCTGAGATGCCTACCAAAGCACTGGGGTATATTAAAGCTTTATTAAATCAATCCGCAAAAAATACATTGGAAAGCCAATTAGAAATGGAAGATGAATACCAGCAGAAAGCGGCTGCCACCAACGATTTTAAAGAGGGAGTTGAAGCATTTTTAGAAAAACGTTTACCGGTTTTTAAAGGAGAATAATCATGACAGAAAAAGATACACTGGCAAAAAAAGTGGTTGATCATATGATGGCACATGATCTTTTCTCTCAATGGCTTGGCATTACCCTATTGGAAATAAAAGAAGGCTACAGCAAAATACAAATGACAGTAAGAAAAGAAATGATCAATGGCCTCGGTATTGTACACGGCGGGATCGCGTTCGCGCTGGCCGACAGTGCTTTTGCTTTTGCCTGCAATAACCGTAATAATTTGTCAGTAGCGCTGGATACTTCTATCAACTTTATCAAATCCATCCAGATTGGCGATATCCTGACAGCCGAAACAAAAGAAATACATAGCGGCAGAAGTACCGGTTTATATTTTATCACCATTGTCAACCAGCACAATGATCAGGTAGCTTTTTTTAAAGGAACCTGTTTCAGAAAGGATACGAAGTTGATAAATAAATAAAGTCTTCAGAAAAATTTTATGATTTATTCTTTAAAAGATTTTATTCCTGTCATTCATGAATCATCTTTTGTTCATCCGCAGGCGGCTGTAACCGGCAATGTGATTATCGGAAAAGACGTATACGTTGGCCCAGGCGCAGCGATCCGTGGCGATTGGGGCACCATCATTATTGAAGATGGTTGCAATGTGCAGGAAAACTGCACTATCCATATGTTCCCCGGCATTACTGTATTATTAAAAGCAGGCGCACACATCGGCCATGGGGCAATCATACATGGCGCCACTATCGGAAAAAATTGTTTAATAGGCATGAACAGCGTAATCATGGATAATGTTTTGTTGGGAGACGAATGCATTGTGGGCGCACTAAGCTTCATCAAAGCGGATGAACAATTTGAAGCCAGAAGTCTTATCGTGGGTAATCCTGCCAAAAAAATAAAAGAAGTAAGCGAAGAAATGATTGAATGGAAAACTGCCGGCACCCGTTTATACCAGGCTTTACCCAAAGAAATGCATGAATCCTGCAAGCCCACTCAACCACTACGGGAAATTCCTGCAAACAGGCCCTCCCAGGAAACGCTATATAAAACATGGAACGAACTAAGGAATAAGGCTGGCAAATAACATTGGCTTACCTTTGCAGCTAATTCGTGAAATTAGATAATTCGATTTATTCGTGGGAGAAAGAAACAACTTCATAGATTATATCCGCATATTTGCCCGCAGCGGGCACGGCGGGCCGGGCGCCAGGCATTTTATGCGTAATAAATTAACAGCCATGGGCGGCCCTGATGGCGGTGATGGTGGTCGCGGGGGCCATATCATTTTACGTGGCAACAGTAATCTCTGGACATTACTGCATTTGCGTTATTTTAAAAATGTATTGGCCGAAAATGGCGAAGCGGGCAGTAAAAGTAACTGCACCGGCCGCGACGGAAAAGATATTATTATCGATGTTCCGCTAGGAACCATTGCACGCGACGAAGAAAGCGGTAATCAGGAAGTGGAGATTTTAGAAGAGGGCCAGGAGATTATCTGGCTGCGCGGTGGCCGTGGCGGATTGGGTAACAGTAATTTTGCTACACCCACCAACCAGGTACCCGAACATTCACAACCAGGCGAACCGGGTGTGGAAGGATTAAAGAATCTGGAATTAAAAGTATTGGCCGATGTGGGTTTGGTAGGCTTTCCCAATGCAGGTAAATCAACACTATTATCTGTAATCACTGCCGCAAAACCAAAGATCGCCAATTATGCATTTACAACATTAATACCCCAGCTGGGCATGGTAGAATACCGCGATCAGAAATCTTTCTGTATCGCAGATTTACCGGGTATCATTGAAGGCGCCGCTGAAGGAAAAGGTTTGGGACATCGGTTTCTCAGGCATATTGAACGCAACTCGGTGTTACTTTTTCTTATCCCGGCCGATAGTACAGATCACAAAAAAGAATTTGACATACTTCGTAATGAATTGAAAGAATATAACCCCGAAATGCTGCAGAAAGATTTCATCATCGCCATCAGTAAAAGTGATATGCTTGATGAAGAACTGAAAGAAGCCATCCGCAAAGAATTACCGGAAGGCTTTCCCAGCATTTTCATTTCCTCTCTTACCAATAAAGGGTTAACAGAACTGAAAGACCTTCTATGGGATACCCTCAACAAGCCGGTACTGCAAACTCAAATAGTATCATAAAAAAAACGATACGAATTGATTTATACTATTCTGACTTTTTAATAATAAATAGTTGTGTTACTATATGCTTAACACTATTTTTTTAATAATTGAGGGTTACCTTTAAAACAATACAGGTATTAACTGTATACGTTCAGGTTTTTGATGTACATCTATTTTGAATCCACCGATTCATTCTTACCGTTACGGTACCTGCAACACTTCTGATTGTTCCCATGTATAGAATATGCTGTTTGCCTGTAAGGCCATGTTGTGCCCTTTCAGTATTATTTATTTATTCATACACTTAAAAAATTAAAAACTATGAAAACGCAATCCATTCAAACCATCGCCAAAAGATTTTTCTTCGGTAACCTGTTAGCCGCTACCCTGTTTCTTTCAGCCAGCGCCAAAACCAATTCTTCCAATCTGCACCCGGCATACGCTCCTGCGGGTAAGGTAGAAGTAAAATATACAGGTCTCGATTTAAACAACCTGTTATCCTTTAAAGTAAGATACAGCAACCCCAACGGAAGCACTTTTGCTTTGACTGTACTGGACGAAAATGGTGAACCTTTATTCAAAGGATATTATAGCGATAAGAGTTTTGACAAAACTTTCAAATTACCCAAGTCAGAAGTTAATAAACTGGCTTTCGTAATTGAAGATGGCAAAAACTCCGTAAGGGAAAAATATACGGTAAACATTAAAACCAATGTATCAGAAGAAGTGATCGTTAGCAAAAACTGATTACTGTAAAATTTCTAACCACCATAGCTATTGATCTATTCAGTAGTTATGGTTTTTTTATGCTCAGTCTGAAAACAGCTGTTGAAAAATTACTTCAGTTTTTTAAGAAAGAAATAATAATTTCATCAGGTGCAAATTCAGCTATGTTTTTTCTGCGGACACCGCGTTGAGTTGGTGCATGTGCATGGCCATTACCAATGTCCCATTTGTTGTACAAATGTTATGCCCTGCTGCGACGGAGATAATTGCGACACCAATCAGTTACTTACGGATAGGGTACAAGAAAAGAGCCATCCTCAAAATAGGATGGCTCTAAAAATATTTCCGGAAATTGCTATTTTTATCCTACTGCTTCACTCTGCATGCTCTTACTGCTCTTCTTCCTGTCATCTTCATTCAATACTACTTTCCGCATACGGACATTCTTAGGCGTTACCTCAATACACTCGTCCTGCTGAATATATTCCATACATTCTTCCAGGGTAAACTGTAATTTAGGCGTGATTCGTACCGCATCATCGCTTCCACTGGCACGGTGGTTAGTTAGTTTTTTCATCTCCACCGCATTCACATTCAGGTCGCCTGGTTTAATGTGTTCAGCTATGATCTGTCCGATATATACTTCTTCAGTTGGTTCTACAAAGAAGCTTCCCCTATCCTGTAATTTATCAATGGAATACGCAGTAGTTACTCCACCAAATTTAGCTATCAATACCCCATTGCTTCTGCCGGGTATCGGGCCCTTCCATGGTTTATAATCTATAAAACGATGCGCCATCACAGCTTCGCCTGCAGTATTGGTTAACATTTGTGAACGCAATCCGATCAATCCCCTTGAAGGAATTTCAAATTCGAGATGCTGCATTTCTCCCTTGCTTTCCATGATCTGCATTTCACCTTTACGTTGGGTAACCAGGTCGATTACTTTGCCGCTAAAATCAGCCGGCACATCAACAACAAGGTTCTCATAGGGCTCATGTTTTTTGCCATCGATGGTTTTTACCAATACCTGCGGGTTACCAACCGTTAACTCATATCCTTCACGACGCATAGTTTCTACGAGGATACCAAGATGCAAAATACCACGGCCAAATACCAGAAAGCTATCTGCACTGTCGGTATCTTCTACACGAAGCGCCAGGTTTTTTTCTGTTTCTTTCATCAATCGGTCACGCAGGTGACGCGAGGTAACAAATTTTCCATCTTTACCAAAGAAAGGTGAGTTGTTAATACTGAAAGTCATACTCATCGTTGGCTCATCCACACTAATAACGGGTAATCCTTCCGGCACTTCTGTATCAGCAATCGTATCTCCAATATTAAAATCATCCAGTCCCACTACTGCACAAAGGTCACCGGCAATTACTTCTGTTACTTTACGTTTGCCCATTCCTTCAAACACATACAATTCTTTTACACGGCTTTTCTTGAACGAAGCATCCGCCTGCACCAAAGCAATCTGCTGGTTTTCTTTGATAGTGCCGCGGGTTACTTTACCTATAGCGATACGACCAAGGAAGGATGAATAATCAAGAGAAGTGATCTGCATCTGCAGCGGTCCTTCGTTTACTTTTGGTGCCGGTACATATTTAATAATACCATCCATTAACGGAAGGATATCTTCTGTTTGCGTTAAGCTGTCGTTAAACCAGCCATTCTTTCCACTACCATAAAAAGTAGGAAAATTTAATTGCTCTTCTGTGGCATCGAGGTTAAAGAATAATTCAAATACTGCATCATGAACTTCATCAGGACGGCAGTTGGTTTTATCCACTTTATTGATTACAACGATGGGACGAAGATGAAGCTGTAATGCTTTTTGCAACACAAAACGTGTTTGGGGCATAGGGCCTTCAAATGCATCTACCAACAGAATAACCCCGTCGGCCATTTTCAAAACGCGTTCTACCTCGCCGCCAAAATCACTGTGGCCGGGAGTATCAATCACATTTATTTTCACGCCATTATAAATAACGGCAGCATTCTTACTGAAGATGGTAATTCCTCTCTCCCTTTCCAGATCATTACTGTCCATGATCAGGTCACCTGTATCCTGGTTGTCCCGGAATACTTTGGTAGTCTGTAATATCCTGTCTACCAATGTTGTTTTACCATGATCGACGTGTGCAATAATGGCAATGTTTCTTATTTCCATGTAAAATTTTAAGGCTGCAAAGGTAAGGCTTTACAATGGAGGGGCAAAAGAAGAACGAAAACTTAACAGAAATAACACGTAAGGAGTTGATAGTTAAGAGTTAGTAGTTAAAAGCGGGTAAGCGTAAAGAGGGGCAACTTTAACTTTTAACTCCTAAGTTTCAAACCTACACGCGCACATAAATCTTTCGCTTATTAAGCCAATAACCCACGCTCCAGCAAAGCAGCATATAACTAATGGAGAAAAGTAAGGAGCCCCAGTAATCACCCGCATGACTAAATATATTTTGATAAATCCATGTGTACAGGCTTGTATCTGGTTGAACGGGGATCATATACAAAACGGTGACCAGCAATTCTGATAAAAGATAAATGAAAAGGGGATTTTTACCGAATACTTGAAAGAAACCTGTCCACCGGATCTTCTTCTGTATATCCACAATATACAGGATGGCGCCCAGGAGTATACAATCCAGTGCCACCGTATGCAGCACAAAAGAACTGGTCCATAATTTTTTATTGATAGGAAAAACGAAGTTCCAGAAATAGGCGATGACCAATAAAGCAAACCCTGTAAGAACAAGTCTGCTAATGATTTCATATGACTTACCATTTTTCTGAATAAAATTACCTGCAAGGCAACCGGCTACCACGTTCACCACTGCGGGTAAGGTGCTAAGCCATCCTTCGGGATCAAAAGCAACGCCCTCGCCATGATAGAGATGGGCCTCTCCCATCAGCCACAAGTCAAAACGTAATCCTGCATTTCCTTGTAAACTTAAGGGGTCATAGGGTTCACCGAACCAAAAACAAAGGGCCCAATACAATAACAAAATGCCGACACTGATAATGAAGCTCAGTTTAGGTTTTAAAAAATACAACATAAGTGACGCCAGGCAATAACACAATGCGATGCGCTGCAATACACCCAATATCCTTGTTTGTGAAATAGGTGATAATGACCAATGTCCCTCATTTACCGAAACAAACGGGAACCAGTACATGAGGTATCCCAATAAAAAAATAATCAGTGTTCTTTTACCTATTTTTCCCAATACTTCTGCGGTGGTTTTCGTCTCCCATTTTTTCATCACAAAACTCAGTGCATTTCCCACTGCGAACAAGAAAGAGGGAAATACAAGATCAGTAGGTGTAAAGCCATGCCATTTGGCATGAAGAAATGGGGCGAAAGTAGTTAGTGAATCACCAGGTGTATTCACAATAATCATTAAACAGATCGTCATTCCGCGAAATACATCCAGTGCGAGAAATCGTTGATTGGCATTCATGGCAGTCGTTTGGCGTAAACGAATATAATTCATTAGCAGTATACATATCCCGTTTCAATGAGAGAAAGACAGAAGAAAAAGAGATAATGAAGTTATACGGCATCCCTTTTCATTTTCTCTTCGTTTTTCTCATATTGAAATTTTGCCGCCACCACTTATCCTTGTATATTAACGAATGAAAAGATTTTTTCTCGTATACCTGCAGAGCCTGTTTTACATTATGGCAGGTATCAATCATTTCCGGAATCCTGAAACTTATTACAGGCTCATTCCTCCTTACTTGCCGGCACATATACAACTCAATACCCTGGTAGGGATAGCAGAAATAATTTGCGGAATTTTTTTATTTTTTTCACCCACGCGTAAATGGGCAGCCTATAGTATTGTGCTAATGTTACTTGCTTTTATACCGGCGCATATCTACTTTATTAAAATGGGTAGTTGTTTACCTGATCTTTGTGTACCCCAATGGGTTGGATGGACGCGTTTACTTATACTACATCCCTTGTTAATAGCCTGGGCGTGGTATGCTAAGAATGTGAATCTGAAAGCTGAAAGCAAGAAGTAGTATAAAGAGTGCAAATATTAAAAGATTGTAGCTTTACCACTTATTCGTTTAGTATTACACTGTATATTTTTTAACCAAACTAATTGTCATGCGTTTCCTGAAAAGATTGCTTGCTGTTATTACCGTACTGGTTATTGTATATGTTTTGGGACCGCATCCCTCCAACCCTGTATATAATCATTCCTTACCCGAAGTTCCTGCTTCTGCGGCTTCACTGGAAACCTATATCAGTCAACAGGAGGCGCAGCATAAGATCAAACCCAATAATGAAGCGAGAATTGTGTGGGCCAATGATTCCCTGAAACAAAAAACAGAATATGCAATTGTTTACCTTCACGGATTTAGTGCCAGTCAGGAAGAAGGCAACCCTGTTCACCGGGATATTGCCAGGCAATTCGGCTGCAATTTATTTCTCTCCCGGCTTTCACAACATGGAATAGATACAGCAGATGCATTGATCAATATGACGGCTGATAACCTTTGGGAATCTGCCAAACAAGCGTATGCGATTGGCAAACAATTAGGCAATAAAGTAATTCTGATGGGTACCTCAACCGGTGGCACATTGGCTCTCCAGTTAGCTGCTGCTTATCCTGAAATAGCAGCACTGGTATTATACTCTCCCAATATCGCTATCAATGATCCCAACGCCTGGCTCATTAATAATCCATGGGGGCTACAGATTGCCAGGTTAGTAAAAAAATCAGATTTTAATACTGCCAAAAATAATACAGCCATTTACAAACAATATTGGAACACCCCTTACCGACTGGAAGCTGCGGCACAATTACAGGAGTTACTGGAAACCTCAATGACCCCTAACACTTTTGCTTTGGTAAAACAGCCTGTGCTTACTCTATATTATTATAAGGATGAAAAAAACCAGGATCCTGTTGTAAAAGTTTCTGCCATGAAAGACATGATGGCACAATTAGCCACAGCAACTACTCAGAAAAAAATGATCGCTATTCCCGAAGCAGGTAGCCATGTACTGGCCTCCCCCATTCAATCCAAAGATATTATGGGTGTGGAAAGGGAGACCACAAATTTTCTACAAACAACTATGCATCTTATACCGCATTAGTCTGGCGTTAAAACCAAATACCCGATCAACTCCACACGCCTAACTACTTACTGCCCCCTAAGTTTCCCTATCTTCACGCGTTCTAATAAAACGATCGCATATGCCACGCAGTAAAATAGCCGGTATTGGTAAATACATTCCCCAAAATGTAGTGACCAATAACGATCTTAAAGCATACATGGATACTGATGACCAATGGATACAGGAACGGACGGGTATTAAAGAACGGCACTATGCGCATCGTACAGAAGAAACTACTACCACCATGGGGGTAGAAGCAGCCAGGATTGCCATTGAAAGAGCAGGTACCACTCCAGATCAAATCGATTTTATTGTTTTTGCAACTCTTTCGCCCGATTACTATTTTCCGGGTTGTGGCGTGCTTTTACAACGTGCTATGAAGATGAAAGAAGTAGGTGCCCTTGATGTGCGTAATCAATGCAGCGGTTTTTTATACGCTCTTAGTGTAGCCGATCAGTTTATTAAAACCGGCATGTACAAAAACATATTGGTGGTAGGAAGTGAAAAGCATTCATTTGGACTGGATTTTTCTACGCGGGGCAGGAATATCTCCGTGATTTTCGGAGATGGCGCCGGTGCGGTTGTACTGCAACCCACAGAAGAAGAGGGCCGTGGAATTTTAAGCACACACCTGCACAGTGATGGAGAATCTGCAGAAATATTGGCGATGTATAATCCGGGCACCCATGCTAATCATTGGTCGGATACGCAGTATGCAGATTTTGACCAGGCGCCTATTGCAGAAATGTTTATGAGTCATGCCATGATAGACAACGCGCAGAATTTTCCCTTTATGGATGGACAATCCGTATTTAAAAAAGCAGTGGTAAAATTTCCCGAAGTAATTATGGAAGCGTTGCAGGCAAATGGTTATGAGGCGTCCGACATTAATATGCTCATACCCCATCAGGCCAATCTGCGCATCAGTCAGTTTGTTCAGCAGAAACTAAAATTAAGCGACGATCAGGTGTATAATAATATTCAACAATATGGCAACACCACTGCAGCATCTGTTCCCATAGCTTTGTGTGAAGCCTGGGAAAAAGGAAAGATCAAACAGGGCGATCTTGTTTGCCTCGCATCATTTGGCAGTGGTTTTACCTGGGCGAGTGCGTTGGTGAAATGGTGAGCATGAATGGTGAATGAGTGATCCTATTTTACTCACCACTGCCTCCTCACAAATAACAACTTTAATTTTTGATTTGAATTATCCCTGATGAGTGAAAGAAAAATAATTTATCTCCTTAACCCCATATCCGGTACCTCTAAGAAAGATGCACTGAAAAAAATGATCGAGAGGGAAACAACTGCTCAGCAAATTCCTTTTGAACTGGTTATTACCAATGCCCATGGAGATTACGATCATTTAAGAGATAAGGTTATCCGCGAAAGGTTTACCGATGTGGTAATGATTGGCGGTGATGGCACCATTAACCAGATAACGGGTGCTTTACAAAATGTTCCCGTGCGCTTTGGTATTATTCCTATGGGCTCCGGTAACGGCCTTGCCCGGGCAGCCGGCATACCCACGAAACCACAGGAGGCATTGGCTTTGATCTTTTCAGGAAAATCGCAGAAGATAGATGCTTTTCTTATCAACAACCAGTATTCCTGCATGCTTAGCGGCCTGGGGTTTGATGCACAGGTGGCGCATGATTTTGCCGACAAATCAACCCGCGGCCTGGTGAGGTATACACAGCAAAGCATTATCAATTATTTTAAAGCGCATCCATACCAGTTTGAAATTGTGCTGGATAAATTTTCTTTTTTTACGGATGCATTCTTTATCAGCATTGCTAACAGTAACCAGTTTGGTAATAATTTTACGATTGCGCCCAATGCCAGCCTCAATGATGGCCTGTTAGATATTGTAATCGTTCAGAAAATGAATAAGGCCAAACTTCCGTTTGCCATCTTACAACAAATACGGGGCAATAATAAAATGCAGCAGTTGGTAGAAGATATGTGTCAGAAGAATATTCTTTATTTTCAGACAGACACATTAACTATCCGTAATTTAAAACACGCACCATTGCATATTGATGGGGAGCCCAGGGAAACCTCAGAAGAATTTACAATTGAGATATTAAAAGATTGTTTTGATTTGATACAACCCTAACATGGTAACCGGTTTTCATTGAATAATTCTCCGTAGTTTTTCAAACTGCTCACGGTTTGTTGCATTATCCAAAGCAAGTGCTATATCTCTTTTCTCCGCCGCAGTTAAGTGAAAACTCAAACTGGCGGGTGCTTCATTTTTAGTGGGCACATATTGAAAGCAAACCCGCATAAGTTCCGGCCCATAGGCTTTAGACATATATTCCAGTTCATCCTGCTGGTAATAATCCTGGAGTTTGTACCAGTTATTTTGCAGTACCAGAAAGGGTTTTGTGCCCTGGTTAATGAGGCTGTTGCCCCCCATGGGTTTATCCCAGTCGCCCAGTGCCCGATCGCGTATCTGAAGTAAAACAACCTTACTGGTATTGGCTTTGAGCCAGTCTTTGAATACCACAATAAAACGCAGGGATGCTTCCTGACCGAAATTATCACGCAGGCCAGAATCCATTACATCAATTACCGGATTGGTAGGCAGCCATACATTGGGTAATACATAAGGGAATGTGGCATTCATCCGTAAAGCAGAAAGAATATTAATACGCATGGCGTCCTGCTTATGGAAAAAAGAGTTAAAATCAACAGCATCAGGATCAAAGGGCGTAAGGTTAGCGGAGTCTGTTAATGGACGCATTAAAAACCGCACCGGATGTGTGCTGATGATCATCTTTCTTCCATCACGGTTAATGACAGAATTAAAAAACATAGTTGGCAATAAGGCCTGTGCTTCGGGTTGTTCGTAATCTTTTAGCGTTTTAGCCAGTATTCCATGTGTGTTCTCATTTAGTTTCTGTTCAAAAGCATACCCCCGGTCCTTTGCATATTTGTATCCATTTATTGTAAACTTTTGCACAGGGCCAATCATATCCCTTGTTATAAAAGAAGAGAATAGCGGGTTTAAAAGATCTTTTGAAATATCCTCTGCATATTTAGGATCCTGGAGGTTAATAGGGGCTCCTTTTATTTTTTCATAATACAGCTCCCTGAAATAAGCGGCACCCAGCATACCGCCTGATGCACCATTGATTAAAACTGTTTGCTGCATCAACTGGCCTTTACATACACTATCCAATCGTTGCAAAGTGTTCATCGTAAAAGCTGCGCTGCGTGTGCCGCCGCCGCTTGTATTAATGATATATAAAACGGGCTTATCTGTTTTCTGTCTTGCTTTCCAGCGGTTCAATATTTCTATAAAATATTTTTTATCTTCTTCAATACTGGAATCATTCGCCAGCTGCTGGATAGATTCTCTGTTGTAAACAGGCCGTTCCGATACATTGAGGTAATTGAGACCATAGGCTTTGTTTCTGGGGTCTATTACTTCTTTCTGATAAAGAAAATTAATAAGGAGATATAATACTACCAGCAACGGAATACTCCAGGTACGGAGAAACATGGCTATTGATCCGACCACAGCAATTAATATCGCAAAGAAAATGGTGATACTTGCCGCCGCAGGTATCTGGAATAACCGGGCATCAGAAATATACCCCAGCAGTATTAGAAAAATAAATGCAATCAAAATAGCAATCACAGCCGCAACATGATGGTGCTTAAATACCGATTCCAAAAAACCATCCGAATAATGTCTTATATCCCTAGGTTTTCGCAAACGCAATTTTGCGCTTAGAAACCAGTCAACCTCAAGTTCTGTTTTATGTTTAGGCAGTGTGGACTTTAACACCATTTCACTATAGCGGGTATTTTCTGTTTTAATTACTTCACCTATTGTACGGTAAATGGTTTTATCAGCACCAAAAAAATACATAAATGAAATAGCAATCGATAAAATAAAACCGGCAGCAAAACCACCTACCAATAATAAAATTTCAGGGCCCTGAAATAATTCCTGATAGCGCGCATAGTTTACGGCTTTGATTAAGTAATAGACCAGAAATAATAATGGAATAATCCCATTATTGATACAGTATTTTAAAAAAGGCTGTGCCGTTGTAGCCAGGAAGCGTACATTTTTACTATGAAGAATAAAAGTGGTAATATTCCAGCTCATCACAAATATACCCAGGGCAAATCCTACAATAGCCGTACTGATGGCGGTTACTTCTCCAAAATATTCAGGGGCAAGAAAAAGTGAATTGGCCCCGAAGGCATGCATAAAATCGCCCGCCAAAGTAGCTACTAAAATATACCAGAGAATAAGGAACACCTGGTGCCTGCGAAAATGCAGCAGGAACAGCTGCACAGGTAAAGAATGCAAGAAACCAACCAGGTATTTCTTCATATCCTAAATATTACTTTATGTTCACGCTACTTATTCAGTATGGCCCCGTATAAGAAAAAGCATCCATACCAAAGACAATAACAGCAGCATACCTATCAACTGGTGCAATTGGGCCATCCATTCAAATGCACCCCAGTGTCCCGGCACAATACCAGTACTGAGTAGTACAGAACCTATTCCCAATAACGCTTGTGCAATAACAATGATTAATGGCGCCCATCTGGTTTTATTAAACAATCCGGATCCCTGCTTTTTAGATAAGGCAATGGACCAGAGAATTATTAATAGCAATAAAATATACGCAATACCCCGGTGTACAAAATGTATCAGTATTTTATTATCAATAAAATTTAAAACCAGGGGATGTTCAGTTAAAAGGTTATCCGGCACCCACTGACCATTAATGGTGGGCCATGTTGGCGCTACCGTTGCTGCTTTATGTCCCGCCATTAAAGCCCCGTACAATAGCTGCACTATCAACAGACACAATATAGTGATGTTCCATTTCCTTAGAGAAGGACTGTTAATGAGTTCTTCTTTTTTAACTAATAATTTTAATGCGAACCAGAAACAATAACACAAAAGTCCGAGTGCAAAAATAAAATGTAAGGCCAGCCTTGTGGGTTTTACATACACTGCATCACCGGTTAATCCGCTTGCTACCATAATCCAACCGATAGCTCCCTGCATGGCGCCCAGTAAAAACAAAATGAGTAGCGGATTGATCATTCCCTTTTTGAAATGCCTTTTTAACAGCAACCATAGAAAACCAATAATGAATACCAATCCTATGGTTCTTGCCCATAAACGGTGAAACCATTCCCAGAAAAAAATAAACTTAAAATCGGATAGGGTAAAATCAAAATTCAATAATTGATACTGAGGAGTATGTCTGTATTTATCAAATTCGGCCATCCATTGCTGCTGGTTTAAGGGTGGCAGGGAGCCAGTAATTACATCCCATTGGGTTATGGATAAACCACTGCCGGTTAAACGGGTAATTCCTCCCAGCGCTATCTGGATAATTGTCATGCCAACCCCTATCAGTAACCAGGTAGCCACTAATCGGGAAGATCGGTCAGTTTTGATCATATTCATTCCATTCTAAATTATTACAAAGCTATAACATAACTCTAAGCACTATGTTTAACCTGTTAGGTTGATAAATTGTTTGGGAATATACCAGTGAATGGTGAATTTTGCTTTGTGCTACAATCTTTTTATCAAACTAAATTCAGCGAAGCTGGTTCAGACGAAGCAGGCCGTGGTTGCTACGCGGGGCCTGTATTTGCTGCGGCTGTAATACTCCCAAAAGATTTTTATCACCCATTGTTAAACGACAGCAAACAGGTTTCGGCAGAAAACAGGGAAAGATTAAGACCGGTTATAGAATCCGCCGCTATAGCCTGGGCCGTGGCCAGCGTGGATAACGATGAGATAGATCAAATTAATATTTTAAGAGCTTCCTTTAAAGCTATGCATCTTGCTATTGAGCAGCTTAATCCACAACCCAAATTATTACTGATTGATGGTAACCGTTTTGTTACTTATAAGAAATTACGTCATCATTGTATTATTAAGGGCGATGGTATCTATGCGTCTATCGCTGCTGCCAGTATTCTTGCCAAAACTTACCGTGATGCCTATATGCAGCAACTACATCACGAATATCCGCAGTATGGCTGGAATACAAATAAAGGATATGGTACCCTTGAACACCGCAAAGCTATTGAGAAACATGGCTTATGTAAATATCATCGCAGAAGTTATCAGATAGAACCTAAGGTGTCCGGGCTGTTTGATGGAGTGCCGGATATTGATGTTATAGAAAGAGATTAATGAAAAATATAAAGCGCCAAGGTGTAAGGCGTAGCTTTTTTTGTCAGCATGTATATCATGATTCATACCATTCGCCTGCTCCTTCCCTGATCACTTCATACCCATCTTTGGTACAATCAATAACCGTAGAAGGTATCATGCCACCAGGACCCCCATCAATTACAATATCTACCAGTTTTTGAAAATTTTCATACATAATTTCAGGATCTGTATATTCTTCCACCATCTCCCCTGGTAAGGAAGCAGAAAGTAACGGATGAGCCAACTCCTTTACAATAGTACGGGCGGTATTGTTATCCGGCACACGAAGACCAATGGTACTTTTTTTGCTGTGCAAAATTTTCGGCACTTCTTTGCTGGCGGGCAAAATAAAAGTATAGGGACCCGGCAGGTATGTTTTCAATAAACGATATAACGGTGTAGAAATGCTTTTGGTGTATTTGCTCAGATCACTCAGATCATAACACACAAAACTCAGTTGCGCTTTGGCAGGGTCTACATTTTTGATGCGGGCTATCCGTTCAATAGCTTTTGGCTGGAAGATATCGCAGCCCAATCCATAAATCGTATCGGTTGGGTAAATGATAATACCACCATCAGATAAACATTCTACAACGGTTTTGATATGGCGTGGATTGGGGTTATCCGGATGGATATGCAATAACATGATGCAAAATTACGAACTAAGGCAATAAAATAATCCTTTGAGCCTTTATTCAGAAAGCTCATAAGAAAACAAAGTTAATAGTGCTATCTTCTTAACCATTGCTTAACACAAGGTTCCTGTTAACTTTGCCGGCAAACTACACCCGTATGCAATTACAGCCTGTTGATATAGTGGATACCATGAGTCCGGCGGATTTTAAAAAAAATTATTACGATCCCAAACGC
>JBBRHM010000038.1:0-26106 GCA_038222655.1 Chitinophagales bacterium
GAAACGCCTTTATGCCCCAGGTATCTTTCATAATAATCAACACTGGCACAATATTGCTCAAGTTCAGGTTGCCGGCCACGGCCGTAGTCGAAACAGTGTAAATGTATTTTTACCCCCTGGGCCTGCAGTGCAGGAAGTTTATAAAACAGGTCTATCACACCGCCATAATCTGCAGGGTAGGGAACCGTTAAAGAAATAATATGTAAATGCTTTTCCAATTATAATGTTTTATAAAAATCTAAGAGTATCTGCTCTTCCCGTTCCCAGTTAAATATCTGCCGGGCTTCTAAGCAATTTGACCTGAGATTTTCATAGAGAACATTATTCAACAGTAAATTGTTCAATGCTGCTGCAATAGTAGCTCGCTGGTTATTGTTTACCAGGTAAGCAACTTCGAACTGACCGTTAATAGCTGCATATTCAGGATAGTTAACACATAGCTGGGGTATACCTGCCATCATATAATCAAAAAAGCGGTTGGCTAATGAATAGTACTGGTTCATACCGGTGGACTCAAATAAGGTAATACCGGCATAGGCCTGCGGTGTTAATTGTTTTAACTGCTCAGGCAAAAGGTTACCGCGGAATTCTATTTTGAGTTCCAGAAAATTTTGCCTCACCAACTCCCTGGCCTTTTGTAAAAAATTACCCGTACCACAGATTACTAAACGCGTGTTTACGTCTTTCATCGCAGGAATCAGGGCCTCAAAGCAACGCCCCTCATTAACGGCGCCCTGGTAAATAAGAAATCTTTCATCCGTTGTACCGAGGGTTTTTTCAAAGAATATTTTTTCAGGAAGGTTTCTGATCACCCTATATTTTACACCATATCTTTTCAATAACTCTTCTGCAATACTTCCATTAACCGTATAGCCCTCTGTAAATTTGGGAACCGCGAATCTTTCAATTGCCAGCCATATTTTATGGATCAGGGGCCTTGTTACAATCTCCGTTAGTTCAGAAAACAATTCGTGTGCATCATATACCCTTTTTTGATTTTTGATGGCAGTTACCAGGTAAACCGGCAGTATCGTATCCAGATCGATGGCACAAACGATATCCGCTGTTTGGAATACAAGAAATAAAAATAAGCGGAGGTTATATTCTGCATAAAATAAAAATCCCGAAGTAAAAAAACACGAGAGCCTTTTTTGTGCAAAGGGCCGGGACTTAACTGACTCGGATTTTTTTAATTTTCTTCCCACAAGCAATACATCATAACCAGCCTCCGCCAGGGAACTGGCAATACGGTGCATACGCTGGTCGTAGCTGAGGTCATTGGTAACGCTAAAAATGATCTTTGACAAATTAACAGTCTTAGCAGACAAATATAATCCTGTGAAATCTATGTGTTGATTTATCTATTTTCAGTAAAATTAAAATCACTTTAATATGTTATAAATCAATTAGTTACTTAACATTTATTCATAAAAAAATTTATCATAACCTGATTTCTCCACCTATTATGCACAGGCATATTTTCTGTTCATACTTTTTACCTATTTAACTGTATGTTCGCAGGTACTTAAACAAAGATACACGTGAGATTAAAGTCATTAGAAATCAAAGGGTTCAAAAGCTTTGCTGATAAAACGGTGGTTAGTTTTGATGAAGGAATTACTGGTATCATCGGGCCCAATGGTTGTGGAAAAAGTAATATCATTGATAGCATCCGCTGGGTGATAGGCGAACAAAAAATTTCTGCACTAAGAAGTGAGAATCTCGAAGCATTGGTTTTTAACGGAAGTAAAACCAGAAGCCCTAGTGGTCTTGCCGAAGTAAGTCTCACTTTTGAAAACACCAAGAATTTATTACCTACAGAATTCAATACCGTTACCGTTACGCGTCGTTTTTATAAGAATGGGGAAAGCGAATACCGTTTAAATGATGTTACCTGCCGGTTAAAAGATATTCATAATCTTTTTCTGGATACGGGTGTTAGTACCGATAGCTACGCCATCATCGAACTGGGAATGGTAGATGATATTATCAAAGACAAGGAAAACAGCCGCAGAAGAATGCTGGAACAGGCTGCCGGAATTACCATCTACAAAACACGGAAGAAAGAAGCCAAAAATAAATTAGATGCTACCGAGCAGGATCTTGCCCGTATTGAAGACTTGTTATTCGAGATCAACAACCAGTTAAAAACACTGGAGAACCAGGCTAAGAAAGCTGAGAAGTTCTATGAGATCAAAAAAGAATATAAGGAAGTAGCCATTGAACTGGCCAAAGCGGCCCTGGAAGGATTTCACATTACCTACAAGGAGCTGAATGATCAACAGGATGCTGAAATCAATAAAAAAATACAGTTAGAAGCCGAAATTGCCACGGAAGAAGCTGCTATCGAACAGGAAAAAGTGGGGTTTATAGAAAAAGAAAAAGCGCTCCAGTCGCTGCAGCACGAATTCAATGATTACCTGCAGGAACTTCGAGGTAAAGAAAATGAAAAGAATCTCGCCACACAGAAACTGCATTTTCTGAAGGAGAAAGAAACCAACCTGAAAGAATTTCTGGAAAAAGCGGAAGGACAATTAAAAACGATTGGCGATTCAATTCAATTTACACAATTGCAGGTTGGTGAAGAAGAAGCGAATCTATCAGAACTGCAGAGCAGGGTTGAGACAGCCAAATTTGATGTAGAAGACAAGCGTCGTGTTTTTGATGAGAAGCGAAGTGGCGTAGATGTTTTACGTAACCGTTACCAGCAGATACAACGTAACCAATTCGATGCAGAAAAGAAAGTGGCGGTTGCAGACACTTCCATACTTAACCTGCAAAGGGCGCAGGCACAGCTGACAGATGAAAAACAGAATCGTGAAACACAACTGCAACAGCTGACGGTAGAGCTGGATGAGAAAGAAGCTACCTTGGCAGCAAAACGTATAGATCTTCAGCAATTACAGGAGCACCAGGAAAAAACCAGGGAGCAAATTTTTGAAACACAGGCCCAGCTGGAAGTATTGCGAAATGAACTGAATGAAGAGAACCGTAAGCTGGATGCAAAGCGTAATGAGTTTAATCTCCTGAAAAGCCTGATCGATTCAATGGAAGGATATCCGGAGAGCATCAAGTTTCTGCATAAAAATCCTGAATGGAACCATGCGGCGCCTATTTTATCAGACATTATTTATGTAAAAGAAGCCTATCGTACCGCCGTAGAAAACGTGCTGGAACCCTACCTAAACTATTACGTGGTGAATAACCTGGAAGAAGGTTTGCAGGCCGTTCATTTACTGGATAGAAATAAAAAAGGGAAAGCCAATTTCTTCATGCTGGAGAAATTTGCCGATATAAAAGTAGATACGCACCAGCCGGCCGACACCATCAAAGCGATGGATGTAATTGAAGTGGATGATCAATATCGCAAACTGGCTGAGTACCTGTTAGGCAATGTATATATCGGCGAGAATGATGAAGCCATCGCCAACAGCAATGGCGCCGTAGTACTGGAAAAGCATGGTAAATATGTAAAAGGAAAATATACCCTTACCGGTGGAAGTATCGGATTATTTGAAGGGAAGAAAATAGGTCGCGCAAAAAATCTTGAAAAATTATCAGAAGAAATAGCCGACCAGGAATCGATTGTCAACCTTTTGAAATCAGATATCCAGGCCAAGCACAATGAAGTTATCGCGTTTAACGACCAGTTAAAAGAAAATGCGATCAAGCAAACAGAGAATGAGATCAGTCAATTAACCAACCAGGTTTTTGCTGTAAAGAACAGGATTGAAAATCTGCAGGTGGCCCAGCAAAACGGACTGCAAAGACTTGAAGATATAGAACAGCGTTTGCAGGCTGAGCATGATGCCATTGCTGCCACACGCGAAGAGTTTCACCAGCTAAATGGACAATTACAGTTAACAACGGATGAATTAAAAGCCGTTGAACAGGATTACCAGTCATCAGAACAGGAATACAGTTTTGCTTCGGTTCAGTATAATGAAACCAATCTGCAGTTAACACGCCAGCAGAGTAAAATCAGCACATTAAAGCAGGAACTGGTTTTCAAAGAAAACCAACTCAACGACCTGCATGTGCAGATCGGAAATAATACCACTCAATTATCTGAAGCTTCTTCGAATATTGAAGAGGGTGAAAAGGCATTGGTAGGCTCTGAAGAAATGTTGCTGCAAATGATGCGGAGAAAAGAAATCGAAGAGAAAAAATTAAATGAAGCCGACCAGGCCTATTACAATCTTCGCAATGCATTACAGGAAAAGGAAAGTGAACTGCGGTTGAAAGTGAAGAGTAAAGAAATGATGGATCACCTGGTAACAGAGATCAAGGATAAACTGAATGAATTAAAACTGCAGCTGGCAGGAATGAAAGAAAGGCTGATCGTAGAATTTAAAGTGCAACTGGATGAGATACTTGACCAGGAGAGAACCACTGAAACGAGCCTGGAAGAATTGCAGGCAAGCTCAGACAGAATGCGCAAGCGCCTTGAGAATATGGGTGAAATTAATCCTACCGCTATTGAGGCATACACTGAAATGAAAAAACGTTACGAGTTTATTCTTGAACAGAAGAATGATTTGGTTTCTGCCAAGGAAAGCCTCTTGCAAACCATTCAGGAAGTGGAAGCAACAGCAAACCAGCAATTCCTCGATACCTTTAACCAGGTACGTGAGAATTTTCAGAAAGTGTTCAAAGCATTATTTACAGAAGAAGATACCGCTGATATGATATTAGTGAACCCTGAAAATCTTGCTGAAACAGGTATTGAAATTATTGCTAAACCAAAAGGCAAACGTCCTTCTTCTATTACCCAATTAAGCGGTGGAGAAAAAACATTAACAGCAACAGCCTTGTTATTCTCCATTTACCTGATTAAACCTGCTCCGTTCTGTATATTGGATGAGGTAGATGCGCCTTTGGATGACGCTAACGTAGGTAAGTTTACGCAGATGATTAAAAAGTTTAGTGATAATTCGCAGTTCATTATCGTAACACACAATAAACAAACGATGAGTGCTGTGGATGTAATCTATGGGGTTACTATGCAGGAGCCGGGTGTAAGTAAACTGGTACCCGTAGATTTCCGGAGTCTTGCTAATTAAAAAATAAATCTATTGCTTACCTGATAAAAAATATCTGCTCTAATCAGGCAGATATTTTTTTTGGTTTTGTGCCTATGTACCGTGAAAGCGAGGATGGTAAAACCACCCTAGATGAATCGCATAAATTAAATATTCATAATGGAATTTAAGAGGCCCGCTACCCGTATGTTTGCTGCCTGAACCGCTCACTCATTATATTATATATTGTCTGCTTCGGATGTTATATTCTTTTTAGCCGCCGGCCAGATTTTTTTGACGGTGAAAAAGCACCGGCAACTATTCATTGGCAAAACGACAGTGCATCGGGCGTTTCGATACCCAAAGCGGTCTTCAGCAATGGCGTAAAAAAATATGCAGTGGATGCACGGTATGTTTTACGCGAATGGAAGAATGGTGATAAAGCAGAAGTTATTTATGAAACAGACAACCCTGCACAAGGCGCTGTGTATACATTCTGGGGATATTGGCTCACCTGGGGTGAACTGGCAGGCTCAATGATAGTTTTATTGATTTTGTTCCAGGTAGCAGTGGCCATAACTAAAAATCCCACACCCGAATCATTGATGGAACAGCTGGAGCCTAAAACAGAAAAGAAGCGGCGGTATAAAGAGTAATTTTTTTAAGGGTATTGCTCTTTTTAATTATTGTACGCTATATTATTTCAGGTACCTTTTGATTTCCTTCTCTATATCCCTATTTTTGATAGTCTCCCTTTTGTCATGTAGTTTTTTTCCTCTTCCCAATCCTATTTCCACTTTCACTAAATTCTTTTCATTAAAAAAAACTTTAAGCGGAATAATGGTATAGCCTTTCTCCTTCATCCTTGTTTCTAGTTTTTTTAATTCTCTTTTGGTGAGCAGCAGTTTCCTGTCGTGCACTTCTATATGATTATTGGCTGTGCCATGCGTATAAGAAGCTATATACAATGCCCGTACCCATAGTTCTCCGTCATCAAACAAACAAAATGAATCATTAAAACTCAACTTACCATCGCGGATAGATTTTACCTCTGTGCCCATCAAAGCAATACCCGCCACATATTTTTCTTCTATATGGTAATTAAAATATGCCTGCCGGTTATTCATCTCGTTGGCCATGGAGGGGGATTAGCAATTAGTAATTAAACCAACCTAGCTTCTGAACAACAATACCAATTGCGCCAGTTTATCTTTGAGATTTTTTCGGTCGATAATAAAATCAAGAAAACCATGATCCAGCAGAAATTCGCTTCTTTGAAATCCTTCGGGCAGGTCTTTTTTAATGGTTTCTTTAATAACCCTGGGTCCCGCAAAACCAATAAGGGCGCCGGGTTCCGCGATATCTAAATCACCCAGCATTCCAAAACTTGCGGAGATCCCGCCAAAAGTAGGATCGGTGAGCAAAGAAATATAAGGCAGTTTAGCATCACTTAATTGTGCCAGCTTACCACTTGTTTTAGCTAACTGCATTAAACTGAAAGCACTTTCCATCATCCGGGCACCTCCACTTTTGCTGATTACTAAATAAGGTAGCCGGTGCTTTATACAATAGTCAACTGCACGGCTGAATTTTTCACCCATCACACTACCTAATGAACCACCGATAAATTCAAAATCCATACACGCAATCACAATACCTTCACCATTTACAGTTCCGGTAGCCACCCGCATAGAATCTTTAAGATCTGTTTTAGAATGGATATCATCAAGACGTTTCTGGTAAGGTTTAAGATCCGTGAAACCCAGTGCATCTTTACTGCGGATATTCTCAAAGAGTTCGGTGTAAGTTTTATTATCGAAAAGAATATCAAAATATTCTTCGCTGCCTATGCGATGATGATAATTGCATTTAGGGCAAACAAACAAATTCTCTTTTAATTCTGATGTTGTGCAGATATAATTGCACTCCGGACATTTATTCCACAAACCTTCTGGTGTCTCTTTTTTGTCGGCTGTAGAAGTTAAAATGCCTTTTCGTATCCTTTTAAACCACCGGGTTTTGCTGGGGTCTCCACCCTGGCTTTCATCTCCTGTCAGGTTGGCTTCAAAATCTTCTTCACGTTCTTTTTTCATAAGCGTCCGTACAATTGGGCAGTGAAGATAATAATAATTCTTAACCTCTCTCTATCTACTGGCAGATAAGCAATTTACTTTACTAATCTCCTCTTTCTGTGTTAATCTGTTAATAGTAGTGCATTAGTGATTGGGCAGGTATGTAAAATACGAATAAAAAGATGGGGGGCAGGAAATTGGGAATAAGAAAGTAGTAACCCGTCCTTGCTAAGAGAATGGATAAGCCATTTGTGCTATTTATTTCAAAAATCCAGTAATGCGCAACACAGGCTGCTTCGTGCCTCGCAGTGACGAAGGTACGCTGCTATGCCCCTCAACAAAGAATAATGCCCCGCAATCGCGAGGCATTATTGATAGCATCTACCTAACCGAAACCGGTTTAAGCATTCCTGTTAATACAATTCAAATCTTCGAATGCGGTTTCCAGGCGTTTCATAAAAGTTTCTTCGCCCTTCCGTAGCCATACACGTGGGTCGTAATATTTTTTGTTGGGCTTATCGGCACCTTCTGGATTGCCCAACTGTGACTGTAAATAACCTTCATTTTTTTGATAGAACTGCTGGATGCCTTCCCAGAAAGCCCATTGAAGATCAGTGTCTATGTTCATTTTAATAGCGCCATATCCGATAGCTTCCCTTATCTGGTTCTGCGGAGATCCACTGCCACCATGGAACACAAAGAATACCGGCTTGGGTCCTGTCTTGAGTTCTTTTTCAATATAGTCCTGGCTGTTTTTCAGAATAACGGGCCTCAGTTCCACATTGCCCGGACTGTATACTCCATGTACATTACCAAATGCTGCGGCTATCGTAAATAATTTTCCAACTTTACTTAGCTCGGTGTACGAATAGGCAACATGCTGCGGTTGGGTGTATAATTTATCATTCTCAATTCCGCTGTTGTCTACACCATCTTCTTCACCGCCGGTAACACCCAGTTCAATTTCTATACTCATGCCTAATGGGGCCATACGCTTATAAAATTCTACGCTGGTATGGATATTTTCTTCCAGTGGTTCTTCAGAAAGATCCAGCATATGTGAACTGAATAAGGGCTGACCTTTTTCTTTATAAAATTGTTCACCTGCATCTATCAGGCCACTAATCCAGGGTAACCATTTTTTAGCAGCGTGATCGGTATGCAGTACAACTGGTACGCCATAATATTTGGCCACGTTGTGAATATGCAATGCGCCTGATACACCACCGGCAATATTTCCCTGCAGGTTATCATTCGGCATGCCTTTACCGGCAATAAACTGAGCCCCGCCATTGGAGAATTGTATAATAACAGGTGAATTAACTTTTGCCGCCGCTTCCAGTGTGGCATTGATTGTATTGGTGCCAATGGTATTTACTGCGGGCAAAGCAAACTGGTTATCTTTTGCGTCATTATACAATGCTTCTAATTCTTTGCCGAATAATACCCCGGCCCTGTATTTTTTCATGTGTAAGGATTGTTTTGTTAAAGGGTTTAAATGAGAGCGGCAAGATACTTTACTTGCCGCAAACGGTTGTTAGCTTTTAGGGGTTACTGATTTTGATGATTAACCCCTGCACATAGGAGTTAATATGCAGCATGCGGCTTCCATACCAGCTGAATATTTCACCATCTACCAGCATAATTTTGGTGCCGGGTAGGGCTATCGATAATTCATCTATATGTTTTTGCTTGAAGGGGTAGGGTTCTGTAGAAAGCAATACCAGTTCAGGGTTATTTTCTTTTATAGTGGTAAGGGTTATTTCGGGATACCTGGAACGAGGGGAGAAAATATTTTCAAAACCGGCTTTATGTAAAATATCATTAATGAAAGTATCGCCGCCAACTGTCATGTAAGGATCTTTCCAAATGAGGTAAGCTGTGCGGTAAGCTTGTTGGCTGTGAAGGGTTAATAAGGCCAGGTCTTTTTTTATTTGTTTGATAAGGATACTGGCTTTATCATCCCTGCCTGTTATTTGCCCGATGCTTTTTATCATCTGCAAGGCAGTTTCTGTATTGTCAATATCGCTGATCCACACAGGTGCTATTTTTTCCAGTTCCGTTATCTGTGTTTTTTCATTTTCTTCTTTATTGGCAATAATCAAATCGGGTTGTAGCGAACGGACAAGTTCAATATTCACTTTTTTTGTTCCGCCAATCCTTTGTTTATTTCTGAACCATTGGGTGGGATGCACACAGAATTTGGTGATGCCGATCACTTCTTCGTCAAGGTCAAGATCAAAAAGTAATTCGGTTTGGGAGGGTACTAATGAAATGATGCGTTTGGGATACCCGCTTAGTGCAATCTTTCTGTTCATTTGATCCGTGTAACTAAACATCAGTAAAAATACTGACAAGTCGTAAACTGGCAGAAAAACGTTTTTTAATTACGAATTAGTAAGGCCACTGAATATTTATCCCTAGCTATCGTTTACAAAATCCTTACCTGTATTTATGCCAGGCACCTGTATTAAACAGGAGTACAGATTCGTCTTCTTTAATATAATCTTTCTCAATCAGTTTCTTCAGTCCCATATACGTGGCACTACCTTCGGGCGATAAAAGAAAACCTTCTGACACGGCTATTTCTTCAATTCCG
Source organism: Chitinophagales bacterium (assembly GCA_038222655.1). Classification (GTDB taxonomy): domain Bacteria; phylum Bacteroidota; class Bacteroidia; order Chitinophagales; family Chitinophagaceae; genus Sediminibacterium. The sequence continues at coordinate 9,693 of JBBRHM010000038.1, forward strand.
CATAACATTTCTTCTTCACTCACTGTGATGCCTGTACCGTTACTTTCCTTTACCACCTGCTGTATCAGGTCTTTCGCAAAAGGATACGGTACCGCCAGTCCATAGGCAAGAGAAGGTTCCGGTAAAAAAGTTTCAGGAAAAGCTCCTGTTTCAAACATTTGTATCATTGGGTTACAATTTTCTGATTGAACGATAATCATTCGGGGCAACTTACCTTTTATCCAGCCAAGCTCCTTCATTTCTGAAAAAGCTTTCCACATACCTATCAGCCCTGTGCCACCGCCGGTTGGATAAATAATTACATCGGGTAATTGCCAGTTAAGTTGTTCGGCAATTTCATAGCCAAGTGTTTTTTTTCCTTCAAGGCGGTAAGGCTCTTTCATGGTAGACATATCAAATGCCCCAGTTTCTGCTGCAAGTTGTTTTACTTTTTTTCCACAGGCATCAATCAATCCATCCAGTAATATTAATTCTGCGCCGTATAACCTGCATTCTTCTTTTAAAGATTCGGGGGTATGTTTTGGCATAACTACCGTTGCCCGCATTCCTGCTTTGGCAGCATACGCACTCAAGGCGCCGCCGGCATTACCCGCGGTTGGAATCATGCAATGGGTAATGCCCAATTCTTTTGCTTTTGAAATGGCTACACTCAATCCCCTGGCTTTAAACGAACCGGTAGGATTAACGCTTTCATCTTTCAGTAATAAACTATTAAGGCCCAAACCTGCTGCAAGTTTGTAGAGTGGATGAATAGGTGTCCATCCTTCTCCCAGGCTAACAATATTCTCCTCTTCCAGTACTGGCAGAAATTCGGCATAACGCCACATAGTCAATGGCCGGCTGGCCAATATGTTTTTTGATATGGATGAGAAACGATACTGCGTAACTAAGGGCTGGTTGCAACAGGTAGCAAAGGTCTGTATCTCTGCTACCGAATATTTTCTATGGCAGGAAGGACATTGAAGATCCTGTACAAAGGAGGCTGAGAGTATTGCTGTTTCCACCTATCAAAACTAAGAAATGAATATAACCAATTTGATATGTTGTTGTTATAATCTATAACTATAAATTATACAGCTTCTGTGCCAGTTTAATAAAACTTTTATTGAGTTCGCTGTTCTCACCTTTGCGTTGGATAAAATAAAAATTCCTTTCAATATGGAGCCCCTCAAAGTGTAGTTGTGTCAACTCGCCATACTTTAGCTCTTTAATAACGGAACGTTGGGGTAAAAAGCCCAGTGAATTGGATTCTATCAGAAAATTTTTCAAAGCCTCAGTACCCCCCAGTCTTACTTTTATATCCAGGTCACTCAGCTTTACCTTGTTTCGTTCAAGTGAATATTTCAGAGCGGCTAAAGTGCCACTGCCTCTTTCCCTGATGGCCATTGGCATATTGATAATCTCTTTAACGGCATATGATTTGTGCTTGGTCAGGGGGCTTTTTTTACTGCAAACGGCCACAACCTCGTCAGTTAAGAAGGGCATGTAATCTACATTGGTAAGCTTAACGCGACCCTCAATAATACCAAGGTTAATCTCCTGGTTAAGTAAGGCCTCCATTACAATCTCTGAATTGCGGTTCAGTAAGCTGATATTGATTTGCGGGTAATGCTGGTTAAAAGAGGAGAGTACTTTTGGAAGAATATACAATGCCACTGTGGTGCTGGCCCCAAGTTTCAATACGCCTTTTGCCTGCAATACATCATTAATAGTGGATATCTCAAACTCGGTCTGTTCCTGAACACGTTTTACTTCTAACAGTTTTTCATACAACAGTTTGCCAGCCGGAGTTAGCTCTATCTGAATGCCCTTGCGGTCGAAAAGCTTGGTTTTATAATATTCTTCCAGCGATTTGATATGCTTACTGATGGCAGGCTGCGAGATGTACAATACCTGGCTTGCTTTGGAAAAGCTCTTATGCTGTGCCACTGTCAGAAATACATCGTGTCGTGTTGAGATCATAGCAGCTTGTTAGAGGTGAGTGGTCAGTAGTGAGTAGTGAGTGGTGAATATTTTATAATCATTTCGTAATATCCTTATAAACCTCACTACTCACCACTCACTATTGCCCCCTTCACTTCGCCAGGCTCTGTATCACATCATACTTCGTAACAATATGGTATTCGCCTTTTTCGTCTTTGGCAAGCACGGCTCCATTTTCTTTGGTAATCAAGTTACCTAATCTTTCCACAGGGGTTTCAAAGTCAACGATAGGATATGCCGGTTCCAAAACACTTTCCACCGATGCATTTCTTATCTCCGGGTTGCTGAATACTTTCTGGAATAAACCACTTTCACTTACTGCGCCAATCGATTCTGTTCCCTTCATTACGGGTATCTGTTCAATATCATATTTCTTCATCAGCTCCACTGCTTCTGCAACCGAGCAGGCGGGTTCAATGGTTACCAGACGTTTTGTACTGCGTCCGTTTACAATATCCTTAAATGTTTTTACATCTAAAAATCCGCGCTCCATCATCCACTGGTCGTTGTAAATTTTTCCTACATAGCGGCTGCCATGATCATGAAATATACATACCACCACATCCTCTTTGGTAAGGGTTGATTTTAATTGCATCAAACCCTGTAAACAACTGCCGGCACTATAGCCGCAAAATAAGCCTTCTTCTTTGGCAATACGTCGCGCCATTACTGCACCATCTTTATCGGTCACCTGTTCAAAAGTATCTATAAAACGCATGTCGTAATTCTGAGGAACAAAATCTTCCCCGAACCCTTCGGAAATATAGGGATGCACTTCACCCATATCTATTTCACCTGTTCTGAAATATTTGGTAAGCAAGGATCCGTATACATCAATCGCCCATATTTTGATGTTTGGATTTTTTTCCTTCAGATACATAGCTGCCCCGGTAATCGTGCCTCCTGTTCCGGCAGTACATACCAGGTGCGTGATCTTTCCTTCTGTCTGCGCCCATATTTCCGGTCCTGTACTTTCATAATGCGCCTGCCTGTTGGCAAGGTTATCGTACTGGTTCATGTACATGGAATTGGGAATCTCTTTCGCTAAACGTTTGGCAACACTATAATAACTTTTTGGATCGTCGGGAAGAACATTAGTAGGGCAAACGATTACTTCGGCACCTACCGCTTTTAAAATATCCGCTTTCTCTTTGGATTGTTTGTCTGTGGTAACAAAAATGCATTTGTATCCTTTTACACAGGCTGCGAGTGCCAGACCCATACCTGTATTGCCACTGGTTCCTTCAATGATGGTACCGCCCGGTTTTAGTTTGCCTTCCTGTTCGGCCACTTCCACCATTTTTAAGGCCATCCGATCTTTGATGGAATTGCCAGGATTAAAATAATCCACTTTCGCCAGCACAGTTGCCGGAATATCTTTTGTAATCTTATTGAGCCTGATGAGAGGCGTATTGCCAATGGTTTCCAGAATGTTATTGAGCCACATAAAAACTAACGCTTGTTGGGGGCAAAGGTAAAGTTTTGCTCATCCAGATGGCCATCATTCTTAAAATAGTATGGCAACCATTAATAATGTGGCCACAGACACTTCTTTTATTCATTTTTCTTTACCCGTTACCAAATGCGCTAAGCACTAGTACTACCCGGGTAACGAGCTTCCTTAAAAACTTTTTACAAGGCGTAAAACAGAGCCATCATCCTGACCATTGGTTACATCTTTGCTTACTACTTCTGTAGTCGGTTTGGTTTCAGTGCTATTGGTTTGCGTGTTTAGGTATCCGAATAAAATGGCAGGAACAAGTGCGATAAGTGCGATTACATTGGCGGTGAAAATAAGCTTTCTCATAAAAAAGGTTTTTTAGTGGTTGATTTGTTTTGACAGAACAAAGATAGAGGTTTAAATAATACCATGCAATACATAGTACCATCTTAAGACTGGTATTTCTCAGCGCATAATATTGAGTTATGCTTTGGAATCCACTAAATGCGTGGCTTTGGTCATTTTTAACGTCTAAACAATGGAATGTGGGGATTATGATGAGCGGAAAAATAGCTTGATGGTGGAGAAGACAGGGCAGTTCATTACTATGAAAATCTAAATAGGGGGCATGACGATTTCGGGGCTTTTTTGTGAATTAGTGGGGGCAGAAGACCAGGATCAGGCCTTGAATTCCTCTGTCATTTTTGCGCAAAGTTCGCTCTGAACCATTTTTTCAGCCACAGAGATCATATTTTTAAAAGCGCGTGCATGGCTGATACCATGTCCTATAATAACGGGTTTAGCAACACCCAGTACCGGCGTTCCGCCATAGTTTTCGTAGTGGAAACGGGTAAAATAATCATCTTTAATACCCCGTTGCAGGGTAAGATCATATACAGATTCAGCCAATTTGAGAATGATATTGCCAGTAAAACCGTCACAAACCACCACATCCGCTTTATCATCAAAAACATTCCGACCTTCAATGTTGCCTATGAAATTGATATGGGTATTTTCTTTTAACAGGGGAAATGTGGCCTGTGCAAGGATATTACCTTTGCCTTCTTCCTCACCCACATTCATCAATCCGATCTTGGGATTATCAATATTCAAAATGTGCTGAGCGTATAGACTACCTAAAACGGCAAATTGGTTAAGTTGTTCGGGTTTGCAATCGGCGTTCAATCCCACATCCACCAATACGCCTGTGCCTCCGTTGATTTTAGGGATGATGGTAGATATGGTAGGCCTGAGCACGCCTTCGATGGCCTTAATACTAAACATAGCACCTACCAGCATAGCGCCGGTATTGCCTGCGCTTATGAAAGCATCTATTTTACCAGTAGCCAATAAATGAAAACCAATGGCAATGGATGAGCGTTGTTTTTCTTTCAACGCCTTGGTAGGATGTTCGTGGTAACCAATTACTTCGGGGGCATGAATTACATGCAGAGCGGGGGATAACAGGCCGTATTCCTCCAGAAGAGGTTTTACCTGGGTTTCATCACCTATACAAAATAAAGAAGCCGTATGCGTATTGCCAGACAGGTACAGCTGTAAGCCCTTCACCGCTTCCAGCGGTGCAAAATCTCCACCCATCATGTCTAAGCCAATATTCATAACGGCAAGCTAAGATATATTTGTACTAAAAAAAGTTACGCTTTTAACGGAGCTTTTTCAGCCACCAGCTTTCCTTTGTAGAACAATTTACCTTCACTTACGTGTGCACGGTGACGTACATGTGTTTCACCAGTGGTGCTGTCTTTGCTTAATGTTACTTCCTGAGCCACATAGTGCGTCCTTCTTTTGGCGCTACGCTGCTGGGAATGTCTTCTTTTAGGATTCGGCATATCTCGAAATTTATAGTATCAAAAAATTAGTCTAAATTTTTAAATTTATCCAGTCCCTTCCACACTGTATTACTGTCTTTTAGTGCTTCAGCTTCCATCTTTTTTAGTTTTTCCAGCACCTCCACATTACATTTTGGTCCGCCAATTTCTTCCTCCCTGCACATTTTCTGTAAAGGAATACTAAGATTGATGAACTCATATATCCAGTCTGCAAGGTGCAAATGACTTTCGCTACGGCTGATATAATACACGTCAGGATCTTCTTCCTGTTCATTCATCAGTTCCGGATCGTCCACCATTTTTACAATGATGTTGAATTCGTCCCAAAGCTGCATGGGTAAAGTGTTTCCACACCTGTCGCATGCTGCTTTCAGGGTTCCGTCAATATCAAATTTGAGCTGCATGAACCCTGTATTTTTATCAAGGTTCAATTTGATGTTGGCGAAACAACCTTCAAAATCCTGTTCACCATAGGGTACAAAGAACTTATCTTCAATTCTGTATTCGTATACATGAATCCCCGGCCTTAAACCCACAAATGCTATCTCATATTCCCGCCGCTGACTCATAACCTTTTTTTAAGGGCTTGCAAAGGTAGCCCAAACCAACGGAAATGCCAAAGGAAAGTTGCATTCCCTGAAACATCTCAAACTGCCTTGATCAGGTATTTTATGGCATATTTGTATATATGAACCGTCAAAACACCTTATTGCTATCTACCCGGATTAAATTCGGACTGTTAGTAGTACTGGCCATAAGTATCGGCCTGTTTTCCCTGTTTCCGATATGGGTGGAAAGGTACTATTCTGTAGCCATTTACCCGGGTATATCTTCTACACTCCGCATACTAACTGGTGTGATACCCTTTAGTATCGGCGATCTTTTTTATATCGTAATCACCCTATGGCTTTTCATCAGCATAGTAAAAGGCCTCCTGCTTGTTTACCGGAAAAAATATGCAAAAACATTTTTTTTACATTTCCTCTTCAAAATTACAAGGTCAGGTTTATGGATATATATCATTTTTAAATTGATGTGGGGACTGAATTATGACAGACTGGGCATTGCTTACCAATTGAATCTTTCCAAAAAAGAGTATAACAAGGAAGAGATCACGCTTCTTACCAATGAACTGATTGATAAAGTAAATGAATGCCGGCGTCAAATAAAGGATAGCGTGCTGCCTGCGCCGGCTCTGGATAGTATTTACCAAGAGGCCTATCGTTCATACAATTCTGTTTCTATAAAATTTGATTTTTTGAATTACAGAGACAGGTCCGTAAAAGCCAGTATTTTCAGCCCTTTGGGAGATTATATGGGTTTCTCCGGCTACTATAATCCGTTTACCGGTGAGGCGCAGGTACGAACAGATATTCCCCGTGTACTCATTCCTTATATTGCCTGCCATGAAATGGCTCACCAGTTAGGATATGCAAGTGAAAGTGAGGCAAACTTTGTTGGCTACCTGGCTGCAGCTGCCTCACAGGATGTGTATGTCCGATACTCTGTGTACCTCGATCTTTTTTCTTATGCACAGGGGGAAGAAATATTTTTATACGGGAAAGAAAAAAACTTCCAGGCTTTTGAATCTGTCATCAAACAAAACCGTTTAAGACTGGATACGCTGGTTAAAAAAGACCGGCAGGATATCAGAACGTTTTTTAATAAACGGAAGAACCGGATCTCACCCGCCGTATCCAGCCTGTATGACCAGTACCTGAAAATGAATAAACAGTTACAGGGTATACATAGTTATGATGAAGTGATAGGATGGTTAATAGCGTATCAAAAAAAGTATGGAAAAATTTGATTTTCGCTGTCCAGTAACCCTATTTTCGAAGTTAGAAACTATTCTTCCACATCATACTCTCAATGGGTTTATTGGGCTGGCCGCTGTATTTGGCATTGGCTTTCTGGTTATATTTTACTTCGATCTCACCATCTACCGGAAAATAGATCAGCTGACCGATGGGCATTCCTTTGTAAATGCGCACAGGTTGTTTGCAGGATATTTCGAGTGTCCAGTTGCCGCAGAAACCTACATCACCTTTCCCTGCGGTTGCATGTATATCAATTCCTAAACGGCCGGTAGAAGATTTTCCTTCCAGAAAAGGCACGTGGGCATGGGTTTCGGTATATTCATCTGTTACGCCTAAATAAAAACTGTGGGGTTGTAAAAGGAAGCCTTCTTCAGGAATTTCGAAATAGTCTATTTTGTTGTGTTTTTTTGCATCCAGTTCTGCATCTACATAAGTAGCCAGCCATTTACCCAAATGCACATCATAACTGTTGCTGCCCAGGTCGGCACGGTTATAAGGTTCAATTTTGATGGTTCCTTTCGCTATTTCTTCCAATATGCGTGAATCTGAGAGGATCATTATTTTTGCAGTTTATGGTTGAGATGCAAATAAAGCGTACATCTGCAATCTAATTTCTAAAATAACGCTGTGCCTCTGTTTTATCAACAAGATATTAACGAAACTACCCGTTTAGCTATCTGGAAGTTGGAAGAGCCGGAAGATTTCTTTCTTGCCTTTGTTCCGCTGCAACGAAATATTACCCATCCACATAAACGTTTACAGCACCTGGCGGGCCGTTATTTATTGCCTTATCTTTTTTCAGATTTTCCGCATGAGGAGATTGAAATTGCTGATACACGTAAACCGTTTTTACCGGATGAACAATATCATTTCTCTATTTCTCATTGCGGTGATTATGCCGCAGCGATTGTAAGCAGCACACAAAGAGTGGGTATTGATATTGAGATGATCACCACGCGAGTGGATAAGATCAAACATAAATTTCTACATGCCGAAGAACTGGTATTTGTACATGCACAGCCGGCAGATGAGCAAATTAAACTGTTAACCCTGCTCTGGAATGTAAAAGAAGCTATGTTCAAATGGTGGGGAAGGGGAGAAGTAGATTTTAGTGAAGCACTCCGTTTTGTGTCTTTTGAATTGCAACAGTCGGGTATAATTGAGGCAGCGTTCCGGAAAGAGATATTCGTTCAACATTTGCAATTACACTACCAGCTTTTTGATGCAATGAGTCTTGCATGGGTATTCTCTGAGGCAAGCTGACTTCTTTATTAAAATGGTTGTATCCGTTTTATCGAAATCGGTTATTTGATTTAGGAACCAGTAAAAGATTCTTTTGTAAGGTATGTTTTAACTGTTTCTTTACCAGTTGGCCCATGGTTCTTGCTTTCAGGAAAGAGGTTTGTCCAGAGAAATATTCCGACAATTCCTTTTTCAGCTGTTCCAGTTTCTCAGGAATGGAAATGGTATCCCTGCTCATAATATCCAGCAATTCCTTAACACGATATCTTGCGAGTACGAGGCGGTAGGTCATCATACTTCGTTCTTCTGCCTGATATTGGGCAATTGACTCTTTGTCGAGATGTTTGATCACTATATCCACCAATGCTTTATTCTCTTTAAAAAATTGTGGCAGGTACAGGTTTTTTCTTCCCTCATAAGATTGCTGGTCGAAATCAATTGCGCGAATGCGGTATTGAAAATCTTCTATATCAGGCGTAATGTTTACCACGAAATTATACGAACGCATATCGCCCAATAAATGAACAAAACACCTTTCATTAAACTTAACAAATTCTTTTGCAAGGCGGATAAGATTGGTATTGGGATCACTTAGGTAATCGTTGATAAAGATATCACCAGGGATACCGGGTATATGTTCTTCAATCAGTGTAAGGTTTTGCGTAAAATACGTCATGCCATTGGGCGAGAGTAAATGCTCCAGTTCCAAACCATAAATGCGGCTTGCATCTGCCTGTTTAATATAATAGTGATCGTAATTATCGTTAAACTTATTTACAATGCGGATACGAAAGGGCTGGCTGTTACCAAAATAACAGAAATCAACTCTTGCCACATCGAGGTGATTGATAAAACTCATATCACCCTCTGTTTTCAAAATGGCATACATACGCACCAGGTGATTTCTTAAAAACTCCCATTCATGCATATCATAGGACGCTTTTTCCCAGGAAGTTTCTTTTCCATGTTTGTCTTTCAGCGGCGTTGTATATACATACCGTTGCAAGTCCTGGTAACTAACGGGTAGTTTTACTTCTCTTCCATATTTGATAAGGTATTGCCGCAGGTGCTCATTAACAGGGAATATGGGTTTCTTCCGCGAAGGGCGGTCGGGTTGTTCTGATGGGGTAATATTTTCGAAAGTGTTAATCAAGTAATAAAGAGTCGTTTTCTTCCAGTAAAGTAAGGTTCACATCTGTACCGGCGATGCCTTCTACCGAGCCTTTTATATGGGCGGCGTTAAGTAATACTTTTTCTAGTTGTTTTTCTCTTGCCTTCCATAATTTTTCCATAGTATCCCTTTCGCGCTGAATACTTAGCTTCATGCTCATGAAACCTTCGCGGATAGCTTTCCATTGTTCGTTGAATTCTGAGCTGATGAGGTAATCGTAAAGCATTACCATCTTATCACCTTTATTGTCCTGGCTTTTTTTGGCTTCGTATACCCGCAGGATAGCATTACGTAAAACCAGTGCCACGCTTTTCACTTCTGCGAACGAACAGATGTATACGCCATCTTTTTCTCCAAACCGTTCCATATCCCTCGGGAGCGTCTGTGTTACAATCACGGCAACGTCTGCACCCAATGTGCGCATATCGGATTTTAATTTTTCTATCCAGTCGTTAGAAAAATCCTTGGTCCGTTTACTTTCATAAATAATTTTACCGGCCTCAGTTCCAAATTGGTTACGCACAGTTTGAACACAATCTGCACCCCGAACGCCTTTACCTACCTCTTCAATTTTATCAAAAGGAAAAGTAGCCTGTAGTAATTCTTCTAGCAGCAGTTCCAATACTTCGCCCTGCAGCTGCATACTGCCCTGTTCAGATTTGCGGCGCATTTCATCCGCCAATTTTTTTTGATCGTCGAGTTGTTTTTCCAGTTCTTTCATCCGTAGCTGGTATTCCTGTTCTTTCAGGCCCAGCCTTTCTGTTTCTTCTTTTAGTAATTGTTCTTTCAATTTTTCACGTTCTTCTATTAACTGCCGTTGAACGGTAAGTTGTAATTCTTCTTCTTTTATTTTCAATCCCTGTTCTTTCTGTAGAAATTCGAGTTCTCTTTTGCGGGCCTCTTTTAATTTTTCTTCTGTATCTGCTGCATTCTGTTGCAGCATTTTTAATTGGTTTTCGAAATCAGTGGCAACCGTTTTATGAATAGATTCCTGTAATTCTTCTTTAAGTTTCTTTTTTTCAGCTTCCATCTGTTTCTGCGCTTCCTGATCTTTGGCCTCGAGTAGCTGTAAGAAAGTGCTCTCTTTCAGTTTGAATTCCTCATCTTTTTTCTTCTGCCAATCCTGCATCTGCCCACGGAGCTCTTTTTGGATCTCGTCGCGTATGGAATCGCCGGGTTCAAACTGGTGTGTGCAATTGGGACAGGTTATGATAAAACCGGACATGGTTGTGATTTTTTTACAAAGTAACATTAAGCAGTGAAAAGAAAAAACCCGGTTCAACAGAACCGGGTTTGTGCGGAAGAGGAGATTCGAACTCCCACGGCTGTTACCCCGCTACCACCTCAAAGTAGTGCGTCTACCAATTTCGCCACCTCCGCATTTATTTTATGGATTTAAGAAATTCTTTCCCAATTCCTGATTTTAAATATTTTTCTCTTAACCTGGCTTGCGTTCTTGTTATAAATTCTTCAGTGTAAATCTTTATAAAAGGCCTATAAGCTTTTGTTGTTTTGTTTTCACCGTTATTATGTTCTGCAATTCGTCGCTCTATATTGTTAGTTAATCCTACGTAAAGATAGTTACGGCTTATACTTTTTATGGCATTCACATAAAACATATCTCAAATAAATGGTTTGCTACCACCTCAAAGTAGTGCGTCTACCAATCCTGCCTGCCGGCAGGCAGGTTCGCCACCTCCGCATTTAGAGCTGCAAAAGTAAAGGAAAGAGATAAGTAATAATTGCCCGGACCTTTAATTTTTGAAATAATCTGTGGCAAGAAAAATCTAACTACATTCTTTCAGGTACTTTAATGCCCAATACACTCATTCCCGTTTTAATAACCTGCGCCGTTAATTGTGCCAGCTGAAGGCGTAATGTTTTCTTTTCTGCTGTTTCAGCATTGGCGATGGAATGCTCTGAGTAAAAAGAATTAAAAGTTTTAGCGAGATTAAAAACATAGATCGCCACTTTGGAAGGATCATGATCCGAAGCCGCATCCTCCAATACCGAGGTAAAGGTTTCGAGATGAATGGCAACTTCTTTTTCAAGCGGAAGCAAAGTTTCCGTTTGCTGGTTTCCTGTTAACGGGTGGCCGGCTTTTCGGAGAATACTTTTTATCCGGGCATGCGTATACTGGATGAAGGGCCCGGTGAAACCATGGAAGTCAATACTTTCTTCCGGGTTAAAAACCATTCTCTTTTTCGGATCAACCCGTAATAAAAAAAACTTTAAGGCACCAAGCCCAATGATATCATATAGTTCCGTCAATTCTTCTGCGGTAAAATCTTTTACCTTACCCAGTTCTTCTGTTTTCTGCCGGGCAATATTTACCATTTCATCTATCAGATCATCGGCATCTACTACGGTGCCTTCGCGACTTTTCATTTTTCCCGTAGGTAATTCTACCATGCCATAACTTAAATGATAGATACCATCAGCTGAAGGCAATCCTAATTTCTGGCAGATAAGTTTTAATACTTTGAAATGATAATTCTGTTCATCACCCACCACATAAATACTCTGGCCGGCATTAAATTCTTTTTGTTTCTGTTCTGCCAGACCAATATCCTGCGTTATATATACTGAGGTACCATCTTTTCTGCGTACCAGTTTTTCATCAAGTCCATCAGCGGTGAGATCTATCCAAACACTGGTATCTTCTTTTTGATAAAATACACCTTTGGCAAGGCCCATATCAACCAGGTCTTTGCCCAGGAGGTAGGTATTACTTTCGTAATAAATTTTGTCAAAGTCACTGCCAATCCTTTGGTAGGTGATATCAAATCCTTCATAGACCCAACTATTCATGTTACGCCAAAGCTTCAGCACATCACGGTCTCCGGCTTCCCAGTCAAGCAGCATTTGCTGGGCGGCGAGTATAACAGGTGCCTCTTTTTCTGCAGCTTCTTCTGTTTTTCCTGCTGCTTTTAAACCCGCTACCTGTCTTTTATATTCATCATTGAACCTAACATAATAATCACCTACAAAATGATCGCCCTTGGTGTGGGTTGTTTGCGGCGTAGTGCCATTGGCAAAGAGTTGCCAGGCAAGCATACTTTTACAAATATGAATACCGCGGTCATTTACGATACAGGTTTTGGCTACTTCATTGCCATTGGCTTTGAGAATTTCTGCAATACTGTAACCTAAAAAATTATTTCTTAAGTGTCCAAGGTGCAAAGGTTTATTGGTATTGGGAGAAGAGTATTCCACCATCACTCTTTCGCCGGTTTTTGGCTGTTGCCCGTAATGTGTATTTGCAAATTCTTTTTGAATAAAGCCGAGCCAATAGTTTTCGTTGATCGAAAAATTTAAAAAACCTTTGATCACATTATATCCCGAAATAAGATCTGGATGGCTGCTGGTAAGTTTCTTGCCGAGCTCTTCTCCCAATGCATCAGGAGACTTTTTTAATTGCTTTACAAAAGCAAATAACACCACCGTATAATCGCCGGTAAATTCTGGTTTGGTGGCGTTTACCAAGATATCAGCAGGCTGTATTTCCACCTTGTATAAGTCAACAATGGCCTTTGCAGTAATTTCTTTTATTTGTGTAACAACACTCATTTCTTAACAATTTCGGCTGGCAAAAGTAAACATTTAAGCCCTACCTTCGTTCTCACTGATGCGAAAGCTGCATGTTTATATACGTGGCCTGATATTGAGTATAGTGGATACCTTCTACCCACTATTCAGAAAGGTTATGTCTTTACAGACTTTCCGTTATGCTGCCTGTGGCGGATTTAACACGCTATTGGATATTACCCTTTTCTTCATTTCCTATAATTTCATTTTGGAAAAGCAGCCTGTTCATTTATCTTTTATTACGATAGGTGCACATATTGCCGCTTTCTTACTTGGATTTACAGTAACGTTTCCCATCGGTTTTTACCTTAGCCGTTATGTAGTATTTCAGGAAACTTCTGTTGCCAAAAGAACGCAGTTAAAAAAATATTTTACAGTAGTATCGGGTTGCCTGGTATTAAATTATGGGTTCCTGAAATTGTTTGTAGATGTGTTTAAGTTTTATCCTACTCCTTCTAAATTACTAACTACTGTTTTTGTGGTTGCCTTCAGTTATCTTTCACAAAAGAATTATACATTTAAACCTGCGATCACCCTTGCAGAAACTAACGGGAAGATGTAACCTGTTTTACAGGATTGATATAGAACATCAAAGTAGCTAACCCCGTTTTTTCTGCATGCACAATTCTGAAGTTATGTTCACCGCCTGCAAGTTGTATGTTCAGGTGATGATGCGTATTTTCATCCAGTTCCGAGTAGGTATCTTCCCATGCGTTAATCACTTCTTTACCGTCAATAAATAATTTCACAAAATCGTCGGCTGTAATGCCTATACGGTATGCACCTTTTTCCAGATGCATGGTTGAAACGGCTACCGTTGCAAAAGAATCTGCAGGTAAATTTTTACCGATACTTCCCCACCAGGTATAATCAATTTTGTCAGTAGTGCTTATATGAATGGGCAATTCATCAAACAAAGAAAGGAAATTAGCATATCCTTTTGCGGGATCGTGTATCCCGTTCCATTTATACCAGCGTACATTCCATTTGACTTTTGGCTGAAACGCATCATACGAAAAAATGCTTTTTGTTCCACTATCTTCCCTGATGCCAAAAGCATTTACATATGCGTTGCCTGAAAACGTTAATTGTAAATGTTGGTCAGAAAAATTTGTATCTGCTTTAGCAATAAGTGTAGATGGAAAACTGTCGGGGCCCTTATTAATAATTTCAAAATTATTTTTTTTGTTCACCTGCCAGTTTCCTTTGGGACCCAATACTTCAAAATGATAAAGCCCGCTGCTGTCAATGTTTTTCAACCATAATATGGGATATTGAAAATCATAGGGTCCCCATTCTGTAATACGCATTTCTTTTTTCCCCTGAGGAGTCTTTACGGCCGGAAGTTTATCTGCTTTAATCGTTTGTAACCGTGGATCTTTCTGGTATTCCATGTCAAGAAATTCTTTTTCACGGGAGGTGTCGATATTTTCTACCCTATCTCCCAGCAATAGATCCTGTTTTACCTGCAGTTTTGTATTACCGCTAAGTACGACGGTATCCGTACCCATAATATCCAGAGCGGTTTCATTAGCGGTAAAGCGGTTGGCAGCTATCCAGTAATTACGGCTGTCAGTATTTCTTAGCCGTGCATACGCCCAGTCTGCCGGCTGTTTTTCCCTCGACCATAATTTGATGCCGGTACGATCGCCGGTAAAACCATTCAAGGCAATATTTATGTTCTGTCCATGTTCAATGGCTATGCCTATGCGGTTATTTTCAAAAATATTATCTGTTATATCTGTATCATAACTGTAACCACCCCAAACACCATGATTGCAATTGCGAAGCAGGTTTTTCATGATGAGATTTCGGCTAAACGTAACTTCAATGCCGTTGGTAGGGGCGTAAGAAAAATCGTTACCATATATAAAATTATCATTGCAGCCTCCCTTACCTGTATCCATGGTAGTTTGTCCGGCCCATAAAAAAAAGCCGTCACCGCAATGGGTAGCGCTATTGAAGGCGAATATATTATTACTGCTTTGTTCAAAAACGAGCATACCTGCACTATCCTGGCCACGGTTATATTTTCCATCACTGTAACCTCTTACATTATAATCAAGACGGTTATGATATATTTTATTATAGCTGCTCCGGTAAAGTCCTATGCCAATGCCTGAATTGAATGAAAAATCATTATCGTACACTTCGGCTTTTTCGCATGTAGACATCATCAGCCCACATTGACCGCCAGTAACTATATTATTGGTAATGATTGATTCACGGCAGTTTTGCAGGTAAATAGCCGCTCCATACCGCATCCATTCTTTATTTTCATTTTTGTGATAGCTCATCCAGTCGCTTACAACTTCTCTGGCAAGATTGCTTTGCAGATGTTGCCGGGAATTATAGCTGAGGTCGCAATGATCAATGGTAAGATTAGTAACACTATCTGCCAGCAAGGCTATTTTGTATCCATGTATAAAAGCATTTTTCAGGGTAATATTTTTTGAACCTTTGGCAATACGGATTGCCAGTCCATAAAATTCATCAGGCCGGTTTTTATCATTTGATCCCTTAAGCACTGACTGGTTAAAATCCACTATAATATCATGTCCCTCTATGACGATTATTGCATCAGTTACAGAAGCATTTGCATTTATTGCATAGTTTTCGCGGCTGATGATTACTGATTCATGAATGGTGATACCTGCCTGTAAACGAATAGTGGGTATGGCTGCCGCCTGAAAAAATAGCAGCATACAAAAAAGTATGGACAGTAATTTTCCTGAAAGTATATGCATGCTTAAAATTAAGGAAAGCGGCTGAGTGTAATCAGAATTGAAATCTTACGCTACCGAATACCCCAAAATCATTAGTATTGGATTTATACAGATTCGGATTTGCACCCGGCGGTATGTTGCGCAATGGCGCATAACGCCAGACAAAATCTATCCGCAACAGTTTAAAAATATTTTCAAGACCTGTACCAACTTCTGTATAGTAGCCATCTCTTAATGAACGTAACTTGTATTCACCAGAATATTCAACGCGGTTGAGTACACGACTTTTGTTATCAAGGTTACCCCATACAGATTTAAAATTCCAGAACTGTCTCATATTTGATTTACGCATGAAAGGCAAGAGGTTCAATAGTTTCTTTTCAAAATTATGCTCTATATTAACTCCTGCAAATTTGTCGCTCACATATTCAAACCGGTTCATGAGGTTAAAAGATTGCTTATTATAATAATAAATCTCGTTACCGGGGTGCGTTTCCAGTAACATAAAGGGAAGCGCGTCTTGCGTAATAATTTTTCCGCCGTAAACCATATAGATAACCTTTCCCCAGCGGGGGATGCGTGTTGTTTGTGCG
>JBBRHM010000039.1:0-26103 GCA_038222655.1 Chitinophagales bacterium
AATATGGTTTCTGCTGTTTGTAAAACGATCTTTTTTTCAGATTGATTGGAAAAATTTTCTTTAAGCACCTGGTACTGCCTGTTCGCATTAACCTGGTTGGCAAGACTCAGTTTTTTCAGCGCTCTTGCAATATGTTCGAGGCGTACCGGTTTTAAAATATAATCTACGGCTGAGGTTTCAAAAGCACGTAAAGAATATTCACTATATGCCGTAACAAAAATTATTTTAAAATTAATATGCTTCTCATCAAAAAATTCCAGCAATTCAAATCCATTATACCCGGGCATTTCAATATCGAGGAAAACAACATCGGGTTTTAGTTTGTGTATGGCTTTTACCGCTTCCGGTATGTCTTTGCACTCAGCCACCAGTTCTACTTCTGTAAAGTTCTCTTCCAGCAATCCACGCAAAGCTATGCGTGCATTGGGCTCATCATCCACAATGATAGCTTTTGTTTTTTGCATTTGGTTTCAAAGGTAGCTTACCGCCATTAGCTAAACTGGGTTTTTTATTACCGGCCCGGGTTTATTCTATGGTGTTATAGATTTCTCTCATAAAGCATCCGGATCGTTACTGTAATCTGGTATGAGCAGCTGGATCATGGTGCCTGCGGGTTTTTGATCCTCACCCAGTTTATCTGTTATCTCGCAGATGATCTTCTTCTTATAAAGACGGTTAAACAAAACCATCCGTTCATTTAAAGCGATGGTAGCAAACGCCGGTGGCTTATTTTTTTTTCTTTGATTGATCTCCATGGAATGCTGGCGGCCAATGCCGTTATCGTCGATGGTTACGAGCACGCCTTCTGATGTTTTTTCAAAACGTATAGTCAGCTTTTTAATTCCCCGTGTATGCAGAAGCCCATGCTTTACTGCATTCTCAGCATAGGGCTGTAATAAAAGCGTTGGTATATAAATTGCCGAACTATCTTCGATGTTAACTATTTCAATGGTATAAGAAAACCCTTCATTAAACCGTGCTTTTTCCAGTTCGAGGTATAAGCGCAGGTTTTCAATTTCGTCTCTAAGCGTTAATAATTGCTTATCACTCGCCTGTAATATTTTTCGCATCAGGTCACTGAAATTACCGAGCAGGGCCCCCGCTTCTGTTTTTCTGTTTCCATACACCAGTCCCTGAACCGTATTTAGCACATTGTATAAAAAATGCGGATTCATTTGGGCCCGTAAAGCAACCAGCTGACTTTTCAGCAATTGCTCTTTTAGGGTTTGTCTTTTTAAGAGTCTCTTTTTCCATTGGCGAAGTGATATCCATGAAACCAGAAGCAAACATATTAGTACCAGTACCCAGAACCACCATTTTTGCCAGAAAGGTTTGGCAATAACAAAAGAAAAAGAACGTATATCGCTTTTATAAGTGGCCCCGGCAACTGCCTGAATTTCGAAAAAATATTTACCGGGCGACAGTCTGTAAAAACTAACCTGGCTATTAAAGCTACCTACGGACCGCCACGCAGTATCCAGGCCTTTCAGGCGGTAGTGATAAGTAAGGGCTGCAGTGGAAATATAATGGAGGGCCTCAAAAGAAAAAACAATATCACGGTTATTCCCGGGTAAGGTTGCTCCGGTGGAAATTTCCTGTGTATTACTTGCCGCTTTTAGCAGGGGAAATTTTATAGTACCTCTGGCGTATCGCGGTTTGTTATAGCGAACGAGTATGCCCGTTGGCGTGGCAAATAAAAGTTTGTCGTCTTGAATAATAAAATCATTAATAATAATATTACTCAAACCCGATTCATCCAGGTAATTGGTTATAAAACTATTTGTTGTGTCTATCCTGTCAAGCCCGGCATCAGTCAATGCCCATATATATTGACCCTGGCTGATTAGTTTACGGATATTAGGACTACTGAGGCCGTTTTGTTCGTTATATACTTTTACAATTTTACCGTTATTAAAAATCATAATTCCCTTCGTTGAGGTACCCACTACCAGGCTGTTATCCGGCAACTGAAAAAGTGATTTCGCGATGACGGGCTGGTTAAAGGGGTCTTTTAATATCTGTATGGCACCATCATAATAATATTTATACAGGCCATCTTCATACGCCACCCAGAAAAAATCGTTATCACGCGAATGTAAAACAGCCATACTACGTTTTAACCGCAGGGAAAGTATGGCATGGTTACCGTCATACTTAATAATTTTTGCACTACCTGTTTTATACAAAGGGCAGTTCATAATTGGGGTGCGGTCAAGGCTTGCATAGTGATTATTGGTTACCAATGCCCCACTAAAAACCGCAACGAGCAGGTTTCCGAATTTGTCTCTGTCAATTCCTTTGCTGTAATCGAATAGGCCCAGGGGTTCTTTCTTGTCCTGTTTAAAAGCGGCCCGGTTTGTAATAATTACGCGGTCGGTGGTATCATAACTGATAAATTCAATTTCTCTTTCCCTGGGCACGCTGTAGGTAAACACATCGCGTGTAGTGAAGTTAAATTTAGACAACAGCCCCTGGCTATTACCTGTTAGCAGTTCGCCGTTTGGTAACGCCTGCAGTTTGGTAAAATTATCCAGCATCGGATTGTTGTATACTTTATATAATGTATTGTAAAGAGATGAACAGATATACAGACCATTATCAAGGGTACTGATCCAGTAATTTCCCTGGTAATCTTTTACTACATCCGAAACACGCTCGTTTGACAGGTAGCATTTAGTTTCGCCGGTTTCTTTGTTCCATCGGTAAGCCCCTACCTGCGTGCATAACCAGTATTCATTTTTATCAACCCGTACCCCTTTAAATATATACTTATCTGCAGAAAGGAGTATTGGTTTTAACACCCGTCGTTTCCACTTTATTATTTCAAATGGTGGTGTTCGGTCATTTCCTACTCCCAACCCTATAATACCTTTATCATCCTTGATAAGTCTCATTTCTTTTAAGGGAAGATGAATGTCGTTCCATTCTTTTCTACCCGGCTCGGCAGGATCATTTTGAAAAAGCCATCCGCCATTAGAAAACGCATAAAAAATATCCTCACTTACCAGAGAGGCTATAATAGGATCGTATTGGGAAGGTGTATTAAATATCTGGATATTTTTACGGGTTGCTTTATCAAACTCATAGATATTATTAAATGACTGTAACCAAACCTTCTTTGAACTAACCGTTACATTAAGAAAAGAGGATGTGTTTTTTATAATTTCAGGATCGATCTCAAACCTTCGCAGCGTATCATTCTGAAAATAAAAAACCTGGTTATGAAAATTCATACACCAGATCTTTCCTTCATTGTCTTCCTGCAGATAGCTAACAGATTTTAAGGAACTGTTGATGAAGGGAATGGGCACGAATGTTCTTCCATTAAACCTGTAAAGTCCTTTATCGGTACCGATCCATATATACCCGCGCGAATCTGCCAGCATACCATAAATAACCTGGGTGGGTAACTGTTCGGGATAATTAAGCTTTTTAACATAGGGAAACTGACCATATACCGGCACAAGAAAAAAACCCAGAAAAATAACTACAAGAATTCGCATTAGTTAAGATTGCATAGCGTAAGCAGTGTTTTAAAGTTAATGGCTGTCAGGCATATGCCGTAATTTTTAAGCGGGTTTTGTTTTTTGTTAGGTCAGTCAACTATAAATCATGGTTGTTCATGTAAAAAAACTGGGGTTTGGTAGAAAAGCATACAAATGTTTGCTGTAAAGACTGAATTTACAGTTGTTACTAATCAGTAATAAATTGGGGGTAAGGAAGCCGCATTAACTGCGGCTTTCTTCATTTATATAGCTCTGGCGAACCTTTACTAACGAATCATTGTAATTTGCGGTATTATTTATTCCGTCAACCCCCAACATGATCCCTGTTAAACTTACTCAATTTTCGCACGGTGCGGGATGTGGCTGCAAAATTGCCCCGGCTGTTTTAGATACGATTTTACACAGCCATACCCTTGCCCCTACGAATAAAAAATTATTAGTAGGCAATAACAGTAAGGATGATGCTGCGGTGTACGACATGGAGAACGGTATGGCTTTAATTAGCACTACTGATTTTTTTACCCCCATTGTGGATGATGCTTTTGCTTTTGGAAAAATTGCAGGCGCCAATGCCATCAGTGATGTATATGCCATGGGTGGCAAACCCATTCTGGCCATTGCCATATTAGGATGGCCGGTTGATAAATTACCAGCCGAGCTTGCACAACAGGTACTGGAAGGGGCACGCTATATCTGCGCTGAAGCTGGCATTCCTTTAGCAGGAGGACATAGCATTGATACGCCTGAGCCGATCTTCGGCCTTTCCGTAAATGGCCTGGTGGCCACAGATCACCTCAAACAAAACAATACGGCACAGGACGGCGATCTTTTATTTCTGACAAAACCAATTGGCGTGGGTATTTTATCAACGGCACAGAAGAGAGATGTATTAAAAGAAGAGCACGCAGAATCATGGCTGTTGCAGCTTGGGCAATTAAATAAGGTTGGCGAAGCTTTGGGAAAAATAAAAGGTGTACATGCCATGACCGATGTTACCGGCTTCGGTTTATTAGGGCACTTGCTGGAAATGGCCGAGGGCAGTAGCTTACATGCTGTACTACAGTATTCCAAAATACCTGTATTGTCTGCTGCTAAAGAATACCTGGCACAAAGAATTGTTCCCGATGCCACTTACCGCAACTGGAACAGCTATAGCAGTAAAGTAGCTTTTGCGCCGGGTGTAAATGTGATGGAAGCATTTAGTGTTTTGCCTGATCCGCAAACGAATGGAGGATTATTAATATCTGTTGCACCAGATGCAGTACCGGAGGTACACGCGATATTAAAAGATTTTGGATTAACAGATTTTATGGAGCCGATAGGAATGATGAAAATGGCTGGTGATAAAACGATTACTGTTGAGCAATAAGCAGGTTAGCGACCATTAATATTTTGTGCCCCCCCCGATTATATACCCTTTGTATCACAAGGGTAACAAAGCTTTCGCTGGCAACGCAAGGAAATCAGGCGATTAAAGCATCTATTTTTTTGGCAAGCTTGTGATCTTTTTCTGTGATGATATCCCCGGCATCATGTGTGTTTAAAAATATTTCTACCGTGTTCCATTTATTAGTCCATACAGGATGGTGATTCATTTTTTCGGCTGCCAGGGCCACGCGTGTCATAAATGCAAATGCTTCAGAAAAATCTTTGAACGTAAATTTCTGATACAGCTTATTTTTTTTTTCGGTCCACATACTTGTTAATTTTAAATTGTTGGATAAACGATTTGTTTTTAAAAAACCATATTGCCCTTGTTCTTTATCTGCTCATTGGTTAGTTCGGCCACTAATTGAACCCCGTTCATGCTTTTCACGGCCTGCTTTACCCACTCGCATTTTTCATCATTCACAAGGTCGCCTTTCATCAGCCATAAAAAATCCATGTGTTTAAATTCCGGTAGCAGGTATTCGCCGTCGAACTGGTTATGGTAAAGGTAGTGTGTAAGAAAACTATTGGCCTCTTTCGATTGATAAACAGAAAAATAATAACTGCGGTCTTTTTTGAGCAAATGAATTTCGATATCTGCATTCAGCCTGAAATCGTACCCAAGCAAGTTGTTTAACTGCAGGCAGAACTGGTAGTTCTTTACAGCCGCAGTAATGCCGAGTAAGCGGGTGTCTTCAAAAAAATCATCATTCAATTCTTCTACATTCAGGCGTAGTTTCATAGCATGCAGGAATTAGAATACGATAGCATAAATCTTTTCTTCTTTCCCTCGATTAATGCGCAGCTGGGTGGCATCTCCTTTTTTAAATTTACTAAGAACTTCTGTGTATTTATATACATCTGCAAAAGTATATTCCCCCAATTGTAATAATACATCTCCTGCCTGCAGGCCGATTTTTTCAGCAAGTCTGCCCGGAATAATTGCATCTGCGCGCACACCTGTACCATTGAATCCGTAGTCGGGCATAATACCAAGACTTACCGTAAATTTACTCTCCCCGTTCATTTGTGGTTCCATCGTTTTTGCAAAGGGTAGCTTGCCTTTTGCATCTGCTGTTTCAATAATATGGTATACCATTTTCACAATGTCTTTTTCACCCATATAATTAATTTTATTCCAGTCGTCTGTTGCTTTGTGATAATCGCCATGGCTGCCGGTAAAAAGAAATAATACAGGAATATTTTTTCGGTAAAAAGCTGCATGATCGCTTGGGCCACTGCCAGCACTGTCAAATTTAATAAGCAGATTATTTTTTTCTGCCGCCAGGATATCGCCCCATGCAGGCGAAGTGCCATAGCCACCAATGGTAAGTTTATGAGAAGTATCATATCGCCCCACCATATCCATATTGATCATATAATTGGGAGAGATAACTGCAGAGGGATGATCGAGCCAATATTTGCTTCCGAACAATCCAAGTTCTTCTCCGGAAAAATTGATCACCAGATAATTATTTTGTGCAGGTGCGTTCTTTTTTAATTCGCGGGCGAGTTCAATAAGCGCAGCGGTACCACTGGCATTATCATCGGCACCATTGTGTATAACATGTCCGGTATCCAGTGCATTTTTATCTTCCCCATATCCGAGGTGATCATAATGCGCACCAAGAATAACGGTATTTGCCGCATGGTTATCAATATAGGCTACAATATTTTTTGCACGTCTTGTTTTATCAGAAAAACGGGTGGTGAGTTCTATAGGTAACGTAGCAGAATGATCTGTAAAATATTTTTCATATCCATCCCGTGTAATATAGACAACCGGAATTTTTGCAGGTACGCTTTTATCATTCTTATTAAATTGAATATTGTCTACCAGCGTAGAAGTATTAAACAGAAACAATGCCGTAGCACCTTTAGCAGAAACCCTGGCCGCTTCCTTTTTTATCTCATCTTCGATATCAAAATGCGGATTGCTTTTATTTTCCTCCAATATTTCTTTCAGATCTTTGAACCAGGGTTGCCGTGATTCATTTAGTGCTATGGCCGGTGAGCCCGTAATCGATTTTGTGGCACTAAAAGCGAGCGGAATATAATCATTCATAACCCGTAGCTGCATACCTTCTACTTTCAATACCGTTGCCTCATCTACCTGTTTTCCTTCGTTAATAGTAAATGCCTGTATATATCCATCCGTGCCTTTGGGTTGCAGGCCTATTTGTGTATACTGTTCAATAATATATTGCATGGCTAGTTCCTCACCTTTGCTACCGGCCCTTCTTCCTTCCAGTTTATCATCTGCCAGGTATTGAATATGAGACCTGAGGTGCATTACCAGTTCGCTATTGGCTCTTTCTTCTGCGAGTCTTTTTTTCTTTTTGCTTTGCGAATAAGAAAGTGCCGGAATTAATAACAATACCAGCAGAAATTTTTTCATAACAACATTTATTTGGCTGCAAAAATAAGCGGTTGACTCTACCATAGTATTATAGCTTAATAAAATCATGCCAATTCTGTTCCCAAACTCGTAACAAACCCCTCTTGTTTGAAGTTACTTTTACAGCCATCATTTTTCATTGGCAAAACCTGTATTACATATTGCATTAGTGGGCAACCCCAACAGCGGCAAAACTTCGCTCTTCAATGCATTGACGGGACTGAACCAGAAAGTGGGAAATTTTCCCGGCGTTACCGTTGATAAAAAAACAGGGCACACAATATTAGATGATTCGTTACCTGCAGAACTAATTGACCTGCCCGGCACGTATAGTTTGTACCCCCGCCGCGCAGATGAATGGGTGGCATACCGGGTTTTAATGGGGGTTGATGAAAATACACGTGCAGATGTAGTATTGCTAGTGGCCGATGCAAGTAACCTGAAAAGAAACCTGTTATTCTGCAGCCAGATTATTGACCTGAAGATTCCGGTGGTAATGGCATTAACAATGAATGATATCGCTGCCAAAAAAGATATACAGATTGATATCAGCGGACTGGAAGCGGAACTGGGCATTCCGGTAGTAGCGGTGAACCCGAGAAAAAACAAGGGCCTTGCTGAATTAAAAAAAGTTCTATCCCATGTGGCCAAAATGAATCCTGTAATGCATCCCAGGGAGTTCATGCCTACCAAACAACTGGCGTCCTCCTCTATAATCGGAGTACAGCAATTATTTCCACAGATGAGTGATTATGCGGCTGTTCATTACCTGATTAACCACGAACAGTTTCCGCTTAACGCTTCAATGCAGCAGGCAATAGAAAAGATTGAGAAAGAAAATAAGTTCAACCCTACCAAAACGCAGGCAGAAGAAATTATGCAGCGGTATACCCGTATCAGGCAGATTATGCAGCAGCATGTGGTAGAGACAGGTCCGCTTGAAAGAAAATTATTTACAGATAAGCTCGATGATCTTTTACTTGACCGGATATGGGGGTACCTTATTTTACTGGTGGTTCTTTTTCTTTTGTTCCAGAGTATATTCTGGCTGGCACGTTTTCCGATGGATGCTATTGAATGGGCTTTTAAAGAAACAGCCACCTGGCTTAACCATACCTTACCACATGTTTGGTGGAGTGATCTTTTAACCAATGGATTTTTAGCAGGACTAAGCGGTATTTTGGTTTTTGTTCCACAGATTATGATCCTCTTTGGTTTGATAACCATATTAGAAGATACCGGCTATATGGCACGTATCAGTTTCTTAAGTGATAAACTGATGCGTAAGGTAGGGTTGAACGGTAAGAGTGTAATGCCCATGATCAGCGGTTTTGCCTGTGCCGTTCCGGCCATCATGAGTGCGCGCAATATTGAAAATAAAAAAGAAAGGCTACTCACAATTCTTGTTACACCATTGATGAGCTGCAGCGCGCGTTTACCGGTATATACCATATTGATCTCTCTGGTTATCGCTGACAAATATTACTTAGGATTTTTAAGCCTTCAGGGGCTTGTGATGATGGGGCTTTATTTTTTAGGAACTTTTATGGCACTCATTGTAAGTTATGTGATGAAGTGGTTTATCCATATTAAAGAGAAAAGTTTTTTTATTCTGGAACTGCCTATTTACCGCACACCCCGCTGGAAGAACGTAGGGATTACTATGGTAGAAAAAGCAAAAATATTTGTAACCGATGCCGGTAAAGTAATTATGATCATCAGCCTGCTGCTTTGGTTCCTGAGCTCTTATGGCCCGGGTAGCAGAATGCAAAAAGTGGAAGACAGGTATGCCCTATTGATGCAGCAAATGCCTGCTAAAAAAGATTCTTTGCAAAAACATTTATCCTCAGAAAAACTGCAGAATTCCTATGCAGGTATTTTAGGACAGGCTATTGAACCTGAAATTAAACCATTAGGTTACGACTGGAAAATTGGCATTGCCCTTATTACTTCTTTTGCTGCAAGAGAAGTTTTTGTAGGAACGATGGCTACCCTTTATAGCGTGGAAGCCAATGACGACAGATCGCTGCGGGGAAAGATGCAGGATGCCCGTCACGCAGATGGAACAAAAGTATATACACTTCCTGCAGCTCTTTCACTGATGATTTTTTATGTATTGGCCATGCAGTGCATGAGTACGTTAGCGGTGGTAAAACGTGAAACCAAAACATGGAAATGGCCCGTTTTCCAGTTTATTTACATGACCGGGTTGGCATATCTTATGAGTTTTGTGGTATATCAATTGTTTAAATAACCGGATCTAACACTACGCTTCCGTATGCTCAATTAAGGAAGTTTTTTTTGTATCCCGCATACTTATATATACCAGAAGAGATATAAAAATACAGATGGTTACATAGCCGTAATACCAGTTTTCATGCCCCGCATTTTTAAACCATAACGCAAAATATTCTGCAGTGCCGCCAAACAAGGCTACTGTAACAGCATAAGGAAATCCTACGCCCAGTGCTCGTATCTCTGCCGGAAATAGTTCTGCTTTTACAATGGCATTAATAGACGTGTAGCCACTAACGATTAATAGGGCCGCCATCATTAAAAAAAATATGGTCCAAAGGTTAGTGCTATGACTTAATATAGTCATAATAGGAATGGTACATAGCGTTCCCAATATACCAAAGCCGATCAATAAAGGACGCCGGCCGATCCTGTCAGACAATAAACCGAATAATGGTTGTATGCCCGCGTAAATAAATAAGGAAAGGAATGTAAGCCAGGTAGATTGCTCTTTGGTTATATGCACTGTATTTACCAGAAACTTCTGCATATAGGTTGTGTACGTATAAAAAGCAAGGGTACCACCCAGCGTTAATCCTACCACTGTTGCCACTGCCCGCGGATGATGCAGTAACTCTTTCAGGGAGCCGCTTTTGTTTTCCCTGTTCGTGTTTTTTTGAAAAGCTTCTGTCTCATCCATATTACGGCGTAGGTAAAAGGCAGTAAGCGACAGAAGCGCACCAATAAAAAAAGGAATGCGCCATGCCCAGTCATGCATTTGCGCTGCTGTAAAAAAAACGTTCTGCATCAGTAATTGAATTCCTACAGCTATTAACTGGCCACCTATTAAGGTAACATATTGAAAGCTCGAATAGAATCCTCTTCTGCTACTGGTAGCCATTTCGCTTAAGTAGGTAGCGGCTGTTCCGTATTCGCCGCCTACACTTAAGCCCTGCAATAATCTTGCGATCAATAATAGGGCCGGGGCGGCAATACCGATACGGTTGTATGAAGGGGTAACCGCAATGGTAAGCGATCCGAAAGACATGAGCAATACAGAAATGGTCATTGCCCACTTTCTTCCTTTACGATCGGCGAGACTTCCGAACAGCCATCCGCCCACGGGCCGCATTAAAAATCCAACAGCAAAAATACCAGCTGTGTTAAGAAGGTTAGCAGTAGCATCTTTACCAGGAAAAAATACAGGCGCAAAGTACAGTGAGAAGGCTGCATATGCATACCAGTCGTACCATTCAACCAGGTTACCTATAGAGCCGCTGATAATGGCTTTTAGTCGATTACTCATTTGTTGGTTAGCTTCTTAAATAAACAGTATAGTTAATAAACAGAACGTAACGAATGGAAATGTAAATATTTTAGGCGAGTTTCCCGAACTCATTTAGGGCAGGATAAAAAACTCTGCAGGCCTTGTGAAATCTTTGTACACATCCCGATATACCTATATACACAATTACTGTAACGCAAAGTGTACTATGCATTCCAGCTGAGAGATAATATGGGGAAAACACCCTTTTTTTATATAAAAAATTTTAGCAATATTGAGTTTGCATTTTTATTCATCCTACCAAAACAACTTTTATGGCAAAGCAGAAAAAAAAATTATCCGCTAAAGCGGAACTATCCGCACTTCCCGGTCTTTTACCAAAAGGCGAAGCGGCAATAATTAACCGGGGGTTTTTTACACGCCTAAGTAATTCCGGGGCATCGAACCTGCCCAATTTTCCACAGGTAGTATGTTTTACGGTTTCTGAATTAAGGAGTTTTCTGGATCTGGCAGAAAAAACGGTAAACCCTGATCCTGCCAATCCGGTTCCTGCCAACCAGATTGGTGTGGCGATTATACCAGCCTGGAGAAACGCTAAAGTTACTTTTGCATTAGTAGCTACCCGATTTACGGAGGATAGAAATATACAACAGGTTTTATCAATTAATAACCCGGTTACCGGTATCCATTATGCATCCTCTGCGAGTAAAGCTTTGAAAAAAACGAAGAAAATGATGCTTGCAGTTCTTGGCACTGATCCGCCGGTGGGTGATGCTGCGTATGATTCTGGTAGTGTATGGCCATAAATTTTTTATATGCTTTTTCCATTCAGTATATTATTTGAAATCGCTTGTCTTTTTTTGGCCTGGAGATACCTGGATAACAAAAAGGGTAACTGGGGTTATTTCCGTTGGTTCATGCTGTTAACGGTTATTGTAGAAATCATCGGTTTTATTCTTTTAACGCTTAAGCATCCCAATCATTGGTTATATAATATTTACCTCCCACTGGAGATGGGTTTTAAGTTTTATATCCTGTATAAACTATGTTACCGTTTATTCAGGGTTGAATTACTGCTGGCAGCCTCTCTTGTACTTTTCGCTGGTTTTTATTTTTACGAGAGTTTTAGCAGTGGTTTTAGTAAATATAGTTTTATGAGTAACAGTATTGGGTCTATAGGTATTATCATTATCTGCTGCAGTTACTTTTATCATTTCCTCAAAAAAGAAGACTATGTAAACATTTATACACATGCTCCATTCTGGATTATTACCGGACTTTTTTTCTTTTATTTCGGAACCACTGCCTGCAATATTTTCTTTAATTACCTGGCCAGCATTTATGTAAAACAACATATTCCTATTCGGTATATCGTGTTTACAATGCTTAACTTTATTCTTTATGGTTGCTGGAGTTATTCCTTTATATGCAAGTATCGACAACCAATATCGTCTTCATAGTTTCTATCATTACCTGTATCCTGTTTATTGCAGCGTTATCATTGTTAACGTATGTTCGGCTCTATAATGAACGTAAACGAAAACATTTTGAAGAAAAAAGGATCATGACGAGCGAATTTGATAAACAACTGATGCAATCCCAACTGGAAACGCAGGAGGAGACCAAGAGTATTCTCAGTAAAGAGCTGCATGATAATATCGGGCAGTTATTGAACAGCACCAAATTACTCATTGGGGTTACGCAACGAAGCCTGCCGCATGCGCCGGAGACATTAATTACCGCCGATGAAACACTTGCAAAAGCTATACAGGAACTTCGCTCCTTATCAAAATCGTTGGATAAAGACTGGCTGGCACAATTTAATTTTATTGAAAACCTTGAAGCTGAAATAAGCCGCATCCACTCGGCCCGCAGCCTGCATATTTATTTTTCGCGGCCCGATATCCTGCCGTTAAAAGCCAATGAGCAAATCATCCTTTTTCGAATAGTACAGGAAACCATACAAAATGCTATTAAACACGCTGATCCGAAAAATATCTACATTAATATAAAAGAAGTTGCCGCACAACTTAGCATCAGTATAACAGATGATGGGTCTGGTTTTGAAAAAGACAAAAATCAGAACGGAATGGGTATTTTAAATATCAGGCACCGTACCCATTTATTAGGCGGCACTGTACAATGGAAGTCACACATCACTGGGGGAACCGTTGTTACCATTCAATTACCGGTAAACCAACCTGACTTATGAAAATTGCCATTGGTATTATTGACGATCATGTGCTGTTTACCAAATCTTTGAGCCTGATGCTGGATAGTTTTCTGGTATACGATGTAGTAATTGAAGCACAGAATGGTAAGGACCTGCAGGAAAAATTATTGCAGAAAAAAATCGTCCCTTCCATCATGCTGATAGATGTAAACATGCCCATTATGAATGGGCCCGAAACGGCTAAATGGTTGCACAATACTTACCCGGAGATGAAACTGGTGGCACTTTCAATGAATGACAGTGACAAGATAATTATTGAGATGATTAAAGCTGGCTGCTGCGCTTACCTGTTAAAAGAAACCCATCCCGATGAACTGGAAAAAGCTTTACATGAAATCGATACGAGGGGTTATTATAACGCAGATGCCAGCAATATCAATTTTCGCAGGTTAATGACTGTTGAAAAAATGGAGGTCCGGATTAATGACAGGGAAAAAATATTTTTACAGCATGCCTGTTCCGATCTTACCTACAAACAAATTGCCACCCTTATGAACCTTAGCGAAAGAACCATCGACGGTTATCGGGAAGCCTTATTTGGTAAGCTTAATGTACAGAGCCGTGTAGGACTTGCCCTGGAATCTATTAGGAGAGGGCTGGTGGCTTTATAATCAGTTATAATATTCCCATAACATTTTAGACAGTTTTCGTGTAAGCTCCCACGCTTCATTATGGGTGTTCCAGCTGGTGTCTTTATTATTTTTGGTGCAGATGCAAAAAACATAACGGCATTTTTTCCCATTTACAAATAAAACTTCACTGCGGCTCGCATCTACTGCGCCACTTTTGCTGGCAACAAATACATCAGTGGGTATTTGTGATATGGCTTCTTCATCCCAATAATTTCTTCCCAACAACCGCAGCATTTTTTCGCTAACGGATGAATTGATCACTTCATTAGTAACTATTTTTTCTATCAGCATGGCCATTTCTCTGGGTGTGGTTTGACCCCAACCATAAACACGGCGGTTGTCTTCCCTTCCGGGTGTGCGGCTGTTTACTCGGGTATCTTTTAATCCGAGACTATCCATCAACTCATTAATACGTGTTCCGGTACCTGCCAAGGTCTGCAACCAGAGACTGGCAGTATTATCGCTCATGGTAAGCATCAGCATGATTACTTTACTGAGTTCTATTTTCTCGTTGGATTTCAAGGAACCCAATATATCTACCCCTTCATATAAAAGAGAATCTTTATAAGTGAGTGGTTGATGGTACGACAGTTCACCGCTCTCTATTTTACGCATGATGCCGGTAAGTATGGGCACTTTAACCATGCTTGCCGTAGGAAAAATAGTATCCGCGTGGATAGTTATAATGCGGTTCTTTTTCAGATCATGTACATATACACCGATATCGCCGTTAAACCCCTTCAGTAAGGCCATTACACGGGATTGTAAACGTGTATCTGTTTTTTGGGCTGTGCCCGCAAAGCAAATAAAGACTGAGCAGCTTAAGAAGAGGGCCATTTTAATACGGGTATACATATAGCCAAGTTAGATTTTTTTCTGAATAAGTATTCAATAAGTCACCTGTTTTATACATCAATAACATCGTTACTGCAAGGAACGAATCAGCCACTGGCTCAAAGTTTTAGTCTGGCGGGTATTCATCGCAATTATTCATTTTCCTCTAATGCAAAGCACAGATTGCATCGTGCCTCGCAAAGACGGGCAATGCAGAGATGGCTTCTTCGCAAAAACCTGATTAGTGTACAGGTAAAGTTCTTCTATTTGGTAAGGCACAGATTTTGTATTTTAAGGGTATGATAAAAAAAATCGTTTACTTTTTTGTACTAAGTATTGTATTCTGCACCTCCTGCAAAAGCAAGAGCCGCCGTGTATTTACCAGAACCAGCCAGGGTGGTAGTAGTTCATCCTTGATGGCTGAAGAACCTTCTGTAAGGGATTATTCCGTTACAAAAGCCAACGCCTATAATGATCTGTTTCTGGATAGTATGGCATTTGAAAAGTACATCAGCACTAATCCCCACAGCGATAGCATATTGGAAAATATGCGTGATTTCTATAATGCACGCAATTTTGAGTTTGCCTGGTTTGATTCCAAGGGATTAAACGAGCAAGCCTTAGGTTTCAGGAGCCTGTATAAGTACAGTACCGATAGCGTTAATAAACAATTAGACCAGAAATTAGACGAATTAATACTTCATGAAAGCACTGTCAGCTCTTCAGACCCCGCTATTATTAAGATTGAGTTACAGCTTACCCGCCGTTTTGTACAGTTCGTATTGGATGCGTATAGTGATAACAATATACATGCAAGCGATCTGCAAACTTTTGTGCCGATAAAAAAGCAGCCGATGATGCAACTTGTAGATTCTATTTTATCCGGCAATAACCATGATAATGATAAAGTGGCATCGATTAACCCCCTGTACAGTGGCTTAAGAACCCAACTCGCAAAATATGCGGCCATCGCTAAAAAGGGTGGTTGGGATACCATTCCAAGAACTAAATCAAAATTTGTTTTGGGTAAAAATTTCCCCGAATTATTAATAGTCAAAAAAAGATTGGCTGCCAGCGGTGAGTTTACGGTTAATGACACCACTTCTACTTATACGCCGGAACTGGAGGCAGCTATAAAAGATTACCAGGAATCGCACGGTATGACAGCTGATGGCAAAATATCGCCAACGCTTATTAAAAGCTTGAACGTGCCGATTAATTACCGGATACAGCAGTTGCTCGTAAATATGGAACGTATGCATTGGTTACCGGTAAAAAAAGAGGGGAAGCTCATACTGGTAAATATTCCCGAATTTATGCTGCATGTTACCGATGGTAATTCTCATGTGAAACACATGCCGGTAATCGTGGGCAAAGAAGGCCACACCACTACTATGTTCTCCGATGACTTACAAGAGATTGTTTTCAGCCCGTACTGGAATGTACCTACCAGTATTGTAAAAAATGAACTAATGCCGGCAATGGATAAAAACCCGAATTACCTGGCTGAAAAACATATGGAAATTACCAGCAAAGGAGGTGGGGTTCCAACCATCAGGCAATTACCCGGCGGTGATAACTCTTTAGGAAGGGTAAAGTTTCTTTTTCCGAATAGTTTTAATATCTATTTTCATGATACCCCTTCCAAAAGTCTTTTCGATAAAGATGTAAGGGCTTACAGTCATGGTTGTATCCGGTTGAGCGACCCTGTATGGATGGCCAATTACTTACTCGAAAATTCAACCGAATGGACACCGGAAAAAATTGAAGCCGCTATGAACAGCGGTGTTGAAAAGACAGTCAGGTTAAAACACTCTGTACCGGTTATCATCACGTATTATACTGCGTGGATAGATGAAAATAATAAGATGAATTTCAGGGAAGATATCTATGGTAATGATCAGGCCGTAGCTGTTAAGATGTTCTCAGACGTTCAATAATATTAATACAAGTACACCAAAAAAATACCCGCTGTAAACAGCGGGTATTTTTTTATATAGGCTATGTCTCAAATTCCCTCTTTCAGAATTTTTGAATGAGCGGTATAATATTTATCAGGACTGTATAAAAATAAACAGCTGCCGTCTTTTATTGTATTGATAACGTTTCTGGCAATGTTCTGTGGAAGAGCGGGACAACCCTGGCTACGGCCGATATACCCTTGCTGGTTTACAATGCTCTCATCTGCATAAGCAGCGCTATGCATTACGATGCCTCTTGCCAGCGCATTATCATTGATGCCTTCTTCTTCCCCATTTAAACGAAGTGATTCGCCATGCTTGCCAGTATACGTTGCGCCGGTTACATAAAAACCAAGGCTGCTTTTAAAACTGTTTGCCTGGTTAGAGAACTGAGTAGCCATATCTGCCCCTGAGTTTCTGCCATGAGCCGCATAGGTATTAAAAACAAGCTGACCCGCTTCCAGGTCTATAACAAACAATCTTTTCTTACCTGAGGGTAAAGAAAAATCCAGAATTGACAGGATATTATTTTTAACTATTTTTCCTTCACTTAATAACTGACTGTACCCGGTAAGTGCATATTCAAAAGCCTGGCGGGAAAGACCGAGTGTACTCAGACCAAGACTCTCGTACAAGCCAATCTTTTCTTCCATCAGTGAACCGGACTTTACACTGCTAACTGTTTTTTCTACAGCACGGATATTGATCTCTGAAGTACTGGTTGCATTAGGACTGGTAAATGCAAAGCTCATACATATAAGACCCATCATGGTTAATGCCTGTAAACTCCAATGTTTGTTCTTTAATTTCATACTGGCTGTTTAAAATTTGTAAGTAAGAAAATCAATTTCGTTTTACCGAGACACAAATGTAGAAGGTATACCTCAAGTAAGGAGTTAAATAGATGTTATGCGGACAGCTTTAACATTCCCCAACTGTATAGTTGTTAAAATATTTTACAGATTAAATGTACCATCCTATTTAAGCTCCATCATTTTTTATGGTATCTGTTAAAAAACAGAATTTTTTTAATCGTTCTGGCATGGCCAAATTTTTATATATAGCCCATAATTAAGTGGCCATTTCATGGTTTAACCCTACTAATGAAGGCCGGGTTAGGGCTATCAAAAATAAAATCGACATTATTTTTCGTATTGAGCGGGAATACAGTGATTTTTTATGAACAGCTTTCCTGTAAGCAATTGCCGGGTAAAGAGCAGAAAGCAGAAGTGAGTAACCTGTCTGCCGACAGGCAGGCACAACAGGCGATGCCATAAAATACAAATGCCAGTAAACAAACCATTGTTATTTCATAAATTGCCAAAACTTTATTAATCCAAAACACATGAAAAAAAAATCGGGCATTGGTATGTTGGTTTTACTGGCTATGTATCAACCGGCAGTGGCGCAGAAAAATATTACAGGGTTTACAGACAGGACATCGGCCCAGCAAAAACAGACAGAACAAAAATTTGATGCACAGATCAGTGCACAAAGAATTGGGCAAACAATTAAAGAGTTATCGGCAAAGCCGCATCATGTGGGTTCTGCCGGTGGAAAAGAAGTAGCCGAAAATATTCTTACCAAATACAAAAGCTGGGGATGGGATGCAAAAATAGAAACCTACCAGGTATTGTTTCCTACGCCTAAAACGCGTATACTGGAAATGATCTCTCCCACCGTTTACAAAGCTTTATTGAAAGAGCCTTCTTTACAGGAAGATGGCACTTCGGGGCAGGAAGATCAATTGCCCACCTACAATGCATGGAGCGCGGATGGAGATGTTACCGGCGATCTGGTTTTTGTAAACTACGGCTTACCCGAAGATTATGATCAGTTAGACAAACTGGGCATTGATGTAAAAGGGAAAATAGTAATCGCAAAATATGGCCATAGCTGGAGGGGCATTAAACCCAAAGTGGCGCAGGAACATGGGGC
Organism: Chitinophagales bacterium; assembly: GCA_038222655.1. Lineage (GTDB taxonomy): Bacteria > Bacteroidota > Bacteroidia > Chitinophagales > Chitinophagaceae > Sediminibacterium. Next base: position 18,451 of record JBBRHM010000039.1, read on the forward strand.
ATTGGGATGTATTATTTATTCTGATCCCAAAGATGATGGTTTTTACCAGGGAGAAGTATACCCTAAGGGTGCCTATAAAAATGAATATGGTGTTCAGCGTGGATCCATCATGGATATGGTGATCTATCCCGGGGATCCATTAACCCCTAATATCGGCGCCACTGCCAATGCAAAAAGATTAGACAGGAAAGATGCAGCCAACCTGTTAAAGATTCCTGTATTACCGATAAGCTATCATGATGCAAAACCTTTGCTGGAAGCATTGGAGGGCCCGGTAGCACCGCCGGAATGGAGGGGTGGATTGCCTTTCACGTATCATATAGGTCCGGGAAAAACGAAAGTACATTTACAAACAGCCTTTGACTGGAGTCTTCATCCGGCTTATGATGTAATTGCTATGATCAAAGGATCACAGTATCCAGATGAGTGGGTAATAAGAGGTAACCACCACGATGCATGGGTTAATGGTGCGAATGACCCAATTAGCGGACAGGCGGCTTTACTGGAAGAAGCAAAAGCGATTGGTGAATTGGTAAAATCGGGATGGAGGCCCAAACGCACACTCGTGTATTGCGCCTGGGATGCAGAAGAGCCAGGATTGATCGGATCTACAGAATGGGTAGAAGATCATGCTGCCGAATTGCAGCAAAAAGTAGTGGTGTATATAAACTCGGATAGTAATGGCCGGGGTTTTTTGAATGCCGAAGGCTCACATGCACTGGAAACACTGGTAACAGAAATTAGTAAAGATGTCGAGGACCCTCAAACAAAAGTAAGTGTATTTGACAGGGCCAGGGCTTTTCATGCGGTGGAGGCGGTTACTATAAAAGATAAAAAAGATGCCATGAGCAGTACCGTTTTTAAATTGGGCGCGATGGGATCGGGCTCGGATTATTCTTCTTTTATACAGCACCTGGGCATTCCTTCTCTGGACCTCGGATTTGGCGGCGAGAACGAAGGAGGTGAATACCATTCCATTTATGATTCGTATGATGATTACCGCCGTTTTAAAGACCCTTCGTTTGCGTATGGCGCAGCGCTTGCTAAAACTGCGGGCCGTGCGGCATTGCGGATGGCAGATGCAGATGCGTTACCGTTTGATTTCAGAAGCCTGTATACAACAGTGAATGGCTATGTAAAAGAATTAATGGAGAAAACCGGGCAGATGCGTGAGGCCACAGCCACAGAAAATGAGATCATTAAAACAAATCAATATGCACTGGCGAATGATCCCACCGAAAAATTGAAATTACCTGCGGTGAAATCGGAAGTTCCTTACATAGATTTTTCACCTTTGCAGAATGCATTAACAGAACTGGAAAAAAGTACGAATACATTATCCGAAGTATGGAACAGGTCTGTTATAAATGGTACCGATATTGATGCCATGAACAAAGCCTTGTATCGTGCCGAACAACAATTACTGGCAATAAACGGATTGCCACGCAGAAGTTGGTATCACCATACCTTATATGCACCAGGTTTTTATACGGGTTATGGTGTAAAAACGATTCCCGGTGTGCGGGAAGCGATTGAACAGCGAAACTGGCGTGAGGCGCAGGCACAGATTAGTGTTGTGTCGGAGGCGATTATGAACCTGTCAGTTTATCTGTCAAAAATAAAATAACCTTCCCCCGATCACCCTGAAGGGGAGTTAAGAAATCTTTTTATGAAAAAAGTATTGCCTGCTTTATTTCTGTTTTTGTTTTATCACTTTGCTTCCGCACAAAAGCTGGATCTGTATGAAAAGAAATTGCATGTGCATGGCAGCGATACTTTACGCTACCGGATACTGTATCCTGAAAACTATAAAAAAAGAAAACAGTACCCATTAATTATGTTCCTGCACGGGTCTGGGGAACGAGGGCGCGATAATGAATCCCAATTAATACATGGGGGAGACCTGTTTGTAAGGAAAGAAATCCGAACAGGATTTCCTGCTATTATCATTTTTCCACAATGCCCTCCGGATAGTGCTTGGGCAAAAACACGGAAGGGTACAGCCGCCGGCCAGCGAATTTTTTTATCTGATGAATCACCTACTGTTCCATCACGCTTAGTGAAAGAACTGATGGATAGTTTATCAGGAAACCGCATAGTAAATAATAAAAGAATGTATATCGGCGGATTATCCTTGGGAGGATTTGGTACTTATGATATGCTGATCAGGTATCCCGGATATTTTTCTTCAGCCTTTCCTATTTGTGGCGCTTGTAATATTCCCCTGTTTCTGGAGAGGGCGGGCAATGTACCCTTATGGATTTTCCATGGCGCACTGGATGAGTCGGTGTCGCCAACATCAGACCGTGAATTATATAAAGCGCTGATCACAAGAGGTGCTACGAATGTGATGTACAGAGAATACCCAAAAGCCGCACATAACAGTTGGGACTCGGCTTTTGCCGAACCGAATTTATTACCCTGGTTATTTTCAGACAGAAAACGAAAAAGAAGTTGATAAAATATTTTATGGGTGCCATACTCCTGCTAACAGGTTGTGCCACCTCGCATACAATAATTTCTGATACCCCCTTAACAATAAGCCAGGTAAAACTGCTTGGCGAATATGATGTGCCGCATAATCTCTTATTCAAGGGCACAACGGTGGGCGGCTTATCGGGAATTGATTATGATAAGACCGGCAATCTATATTATCTTATCAGCGATGACAGGTCTGCGATTAATCCTGCCCGTTTTTATACAGCTAAAATATTTTTTACAACTGGTGGGATTGACAGCGTGGTGTTTGTGAATGTAACCAGCCTGTTACAGTTAAATGGAAATGTCTATCCCAATTCTAAAGAGGATCGTGCACATACACCCGACCCGGAAGCTTTGCGTTATAACCCAGTTACCAAACAAATGATATGGTCAAGCGAAGGAGAAAGAATAGTTGGCACAAAAGATACCGTACTGGAAAACCCTGCCATCACCTTCATTTCACCGGATGGAAAATACATAGATACTTTTCCGCTTCCCCTTAATTTACGAATGCATACTGCTGAAAAAGGCCCGCGACAAAACGGGGTACTGGAAGGAATGAGTTTTGCCAACCGGTATAAAACCCTGTATGTAAATATGGAAGAGCCCTTGTATGAGGATGGTCCGCGGGCAGATGTTATTGAAAACGATGCATGGATACGTATCTATCAGTTTGCGGTAGCATCAAAAAAAAACACGGCGCAATATGCATATAAGTTAGACCGGGTTGCTTACCCAGCCTCACCGTCAGAGGCTTTCAAAATTAATGGCGTTCCGGATATTTTAGCTATCGGTAATAATCAGCTACTTGTTCTTGAAAGATCTTTTTCAACCGGCAGACTGGCTTGTACCATTAAAATATTTTTAGCCGATATGAACGGTGCAGAAAATATAATGGATAATCCCTCACTGAAAAAATCCCCCACCGCAAGGCCGATAACCAAAAAACTATTGCTTAACATGGATGCACTGGATATTTATGTTGATAATGTGGAAGGCATAACTTTTGGCCCAACTTTACCCAATGGACACAGAACTTTATTATTGGTGGCCGATAATAATTTTAACGCCTTTGAAAAAACGCAGTTCTTTGTGTTTGAAATAATACCGTAAACATATCAGGCATGAAACGCTATGGTAAAAAATCTTCTTCTATGCGTTATCTGTTTATTTTTTTTATGGGCGCCACGTTTATTTTTTCCTGTCAGAAAAAAAATACGACTACTCCACATATTGAAATACAAACCAATAAAGGCGATATTGAAATAGAACTCTATCCTTTACAGGCACCTAAAACAGTTTCTGCGTTTTTGTCTTATATAGATTCAGGCTATTTCCATAATAGTAGTTTCTACCGCGTACTTAATATAGAGAACCAGCCATCCAATGCTCCCAAAACAGAACTGATACAGGGCGGCATCTGGAAAACCAATAACCGCAAAGCAGCGGGTGTACCGGGTATACCCCACGAAACCACGCAGCAAACAAAAATATTGCACACAGACGGTACGATTTCTCTGGCAAGATTGGCGCCCGGTAGCGCTTCCACCGAATTTTTTATCTGTATTGGCAAACAGGCCGGACTGGATTACGGGGGAGAAAATATAGCTGACCGGCAGGGCTATGCTGCTTTTGGTAAAGTGATAAACGGTATGGACATTGTACACAAAATTTACCGGCAGAACGAAACTGATCAATACTTTACGCCACCGGTTATTATTTTTAACATAGTGCGTAAATAAGGATAGCCATAAACTGATTCTATTTCTCTCTCCTTAACATTTCCTTTTCAAATCTTTAGCAGCCTGTTATGATAACCCGGCATGTGGATTGATTAATGAAGGTAGTAGTTCATTAAACACTTAAAAAAGATAACATGAAAAAGATGACATGGTTGATGGGTGTTGTTTTGAGTGTATTTATTTTATCCAGTTGTGGAAGCACAGCTCATATACAAAAAGACAACGATTATAATTTTAGTAAGGTTAAGACATATGCCTGGGTTAATGGAACACAGAAAGATAAAGGCATAAGTGAACCTTCTGTAAAATCAAATGATCTTACCGACAGGAAAGTACGCGCCAGTGTTAATAAAAATTTACAGGCAATCGGCTGGAGAGAAGCTGATCAAAACCCTGATGTGATGCTGGTGTATGATATTGATGTGCAGAGAGAGGAAAGGAATATAAGCAACCCCGTTTATTCCCAACCCACTAACCGATGGTTTTATAACCCGTATACAAGAAGGTATGTTTCTATTTATTATCCTTCAGAATTTTTAGGGTATGATAATGCAACACAAACCGTAAAAGAAGGTACGTTAACACTTACCATGACCGATGCTAACAGCGACAAAACCATCTGGCAGGGATCAACCACCTCTGAAATAAACGGCAGAAACTTATCAGACCGCGCGATCGATTATAATGTAAAAGCAATCATCAAAAAGTTAGACAAGTAATAGATAAATAGATAGTTTGATTTCCAATTTCCACGGGCCACCTGACAAATCAGGTGGCCTTTTTATTGTTGTATGACGCCTTATTGAACTTACTACACATATACAAGCATTAATGACTTTGCCAACACGACTCCACGCTATTTTTATCACATTTGCAAGGCATATTACGCCGACGCACACCGTAGGACGGAATTCTTTCATTTTCACACTCAGCAGGATAATGACCATGAACAACCCATACTATTTTATCATACATTACTGTTCACCATAATCCTCAAAAAAAGTTATATATATGCTTATTTTACTTGTCAAAGCATATGAATCATTACAAAAAGCCTATGACCTAAATTTTTGATGTAATAATCATTACTTAATTTATTTTTACAACAAAGATATACTTATGAGCCATCACGAAAAGACAGATAAACAAGTTGTTTTCTCTCAATTTATATGTTTTCTGCTTGCCAGTGCCATTGGTTTTACAGGAGATTTATTTGATAAGGAAGGCAGAGAAATTATTTACAAATTCGTAGATGCTATTTTTATTACGGGAACTATTTTAGTTGCCATAAAACTGGCAAGAGAAGGTTGGGATATGGCTGCTGCCGGATATACATTGTTATCTATTGCGTGGGGAGTATTTTTTCTTGCTAAAGACTTTCAAGAACAAACAGTTGGGGTGGATATTTTAGCCTCCTCATTTTATTTTCTATTACCATCTATGATATTAATCTTTTTTTACGCACCTTTTCCATTATTTTTAAAAGTAATGGGCTTACTAACAATAGTTCCCTCCCTTATTGGTTTAATATTTATTAAAACAGACGCTGCAAAAGCCGATTATTTACTATGGAGAAAAATCAGTTATCAGGCGGTACATATTACAAGCCTTTGTTGGGGATTTTTCTTTTTGTGGCAATATAGAAAAGCTTCGAAAAAAATGCAACCAGAATTAGAAAACTTATAGTTCTTTTCTGATAAGTTTATCCATAGCTACACGGAATGTTTCCCCAATCGGTAATTCAATTTCATTTATAAATACACTGTTCTTACGTACTGCTGTAATCTCAGCAATAGCAATTAAATATGATTTGTGTATCCTTATAAACTTATAGGGTGGTAATTCAGTTTCAATTGCTTTTAGACTTGCTCTTACTATTAACGGCTTTTTGGTGCTTTTAAGATTTAGTTTAATATAATCTCCCAACCCTTCAATCCAAATAATATCATCGAACATTACTTTGACCTGACTGTAATCAACATTCAAAAAAAAATATTCTATAGATGGTTGTATGGTATGTTGCTGTTTCATTACTTTAAGTTCATTAAGCTCTTTGGCTCTGTTACAAGCTTTAATAAATCTATCTAATGGAACAGGCTTTACCAAATAATCCACAACAGATAAATCATAACTTTCCAACGCATACTGTTTATAAGCTGTAATAAAAATTACTAATGGTTTATTTTCAAGGCTTCCGATAAACTCTAATCCCGTTAATCCAGGCATTTGAATATCAATAAATACCAAATCAATTTTATTTTCCTGCAATGCCTTCATTGCTTCAAAAGCATCATTGCAGGCAGACACTAATTTAAGAAAAGGTACTTTGCTAATATTATCCTGTAGTAGTTTTAAAGCCAGCGGTTCATCATCAACGGCAATACAGTTTATCATTATTTAAAAGTTAATTGTAATGAAACGATAAACCATTCATCAGTTTTATCTATTACAAGCTGATGCCGGTTACCATACAATAATTCCAGTCGTCTTTTTACATTTGCTAATCCAATGCCGGAAGTCTTATCTTTTGTAGTTTTGGTTTGAACAAATCTGTTTTTTACTACAAAATAAAGTTGGTCATTCTGAGCCTTCAGTTCAATTTCAATTTCTGGATTTTGTATTAAACCAGTTCCATGTTTAAAAGCGTTTTCTACAAATGGTATCAGTAGCATTGGCTCAATGCTATGCCAATTCTCTTTAACATCTAACGAAGCATGCAATGTAAGTCTTTCGCTGAAACGTTGCCGCTGCAGGTCAATGTAGTTTTGCAGGTATTCTATTTCGCTTTGCAACAGCACTTTATCTTCATCTGTTTCATACAGCATATACTGCATAAGTGATGATAGTTTATGAATAGTTGGCTCCAGCTCATCGCTTTTCAAACGAACCATTGCTGCTATATTATTCATAATATTAAATAAAAAATGAGGGCTGATTTGAGAACGCAAAAAAGAGAGTTCGGTTTTTAGATTCTCTCGTTGCTTTGCTGCAAGCAACGTTTCATTTTTAATCCGGTCTGAAATAGTTTGATAAGTTGTACTCACAAAAATGGTGAATAAAAAGGGGATAATATTATGAACAGAAGAAGATATAAAATTGAATGTACGCCCCAAAACAAAAGGTCTAAATAATGCCCCATGCAGCAACATAATAACACAAAAGCTACATAACAGCAACAAAGCATATTTTACGTAACTTTTTTTATAAAATAAACGGGGTATAAACACAGATGCATTCAGATAAAACAAACCCATCCATAAAAAATTAGTAATTGTATTGATACTCCTGTATGGGTCAACAGAAGATGCTCCTTTTTTTTCATCCCATGTATTAAACACGTAGGGCAACATGAAAATAATTGCCCATGCAATAATGTGCATGAGCAGTTTTGAAATTTGTTTTATTTTGATACTTTTTTTCATTTACTAAT
>JBBRHM010000040.1:0-25648 GCA_038222655.1 Chitinophagales bacterium
TTTACCTTCGTATAAACTTATAACTTAACACTTACAACTTACTACTTCTTTTGATTTCACCCAACACCATACAACAGATCACCAGCCGCATTGATATATTTGATGTAGTAGGCGAATTTGTGAAACTAAAAAAACGCGGTACCAATTACCTCGGGCTTTGTCCTTTTCATAACGAAAAGAGCCCCTCTTTTACCGTATCGCCCGCCAAAGAAATATATAAGTGTTTTGGGTGCGGCAAAAGCGGCAACACCATTACTTTTCTCATGGAACATGAGAAATACAGTTACGTAGAAGCACTGAAATGGCTGGCAGCCCGATATAACATTGAGGTAGAGGAAACCGAGACCAGTCCGGAACAGAAACAGATTATTCAGACTGCCGACAGTTTATACATCATCAATAATTTTGCTCAGCAGTTTTTTTCAGAGCAGTTATTCAATACTGAAGAAGGCACATCCGTAGCGCTGTCTTATTTAAAAGAACGCGGCTTTCGTGAATCGGTTTTACAAAAATTTCAGGTGGGTTATAATCCTGATGCGAGGGACAGTCTCACAAAAGCATTGCTCTCCCATCAATTCAATAAGGAACTACTTCCAAAAACAGGGTTGGTATCCATACGAAATACCGATGAACTGGTAGATAATTACCGGGGCCGAATCATCTTTCCTATCCATAGTAATACCGGTAAGATCATCGGTTTTGGCGCACGCGTAATTGGCAAATCGGATCGTGGACCAAAATATATCAACACCCCCGAAAACGAAGTATACAGCAAAAGCAAGATCCTGTATGGTTCTTATTTTGCACGAATAGCCATCGATAAAGCCGATGAATGTTTATTGGTGGAAGGATATACAGATGTGGTTAGTTTACACCAGGCTGGTATTGAGAATGTAGTGGCCAGCGGTGGCACGTCGCTTACCATTGACCAGCTGCGGTTGATTAAAAAATATACCAATAACCTCACCATCATTTACGATGGCGACAGCGCCGGTGTAAAAGCCGCGCTGCGGGGGCTTGATATGGCGCTGGAAGAAAGTTTACACGTTCGCCTGGTATTAATTCCTGATAACGAAGATCCTGACAGCTATGTAAACAAAGTAGGCGCAAAAGCTTTTAATGAATTCGTTGCTGCTTCAAAAAAAGATTTTATCATTTTTCAGCTCGAAGTGATGCTGAAAGATGCAGGTACAGACGTTAGTAAAAAAAGTACCGTGGTTAACCAGGTGGCGGAAACCCTGGCTAAAATTAATAAGGCCGAAGATTTTACCAAGCAGCAGGATTATATACGGCAGTGTGCCTCACTTTTAAAAATTGATGAAACCGGGCTTACCAATCTTGTAAATAAATACAAACGGGATAAGATTGTAAAAGATGAAAAACGATCGGCTTCGGAACAGGCTAATTTTTTATCCGAAGAATCACAGCAACCAGAAGATGTTTTAGATGACACCCAACTCCTCTTCAACCAGGATGAAGCACACGAAAGAAACATACTGCGTGTACTGCTTGAATACGGACTGCGGCCATGGGATGAGAACAGAAGAATGGCAGATTTTATTTTTGAAGAACTGGAACAGTTTCATTTTGATAACCCGCTGCTGGAACAATTGTATGAAGAATACAGGGTATGGTACCAGCAGGGATATGAGCCAACTACCAAGACTTTATTATATCATGAAAATGAAAACATTCGTAACCTGGTAGTGAGTATCAGCGTATTCCCTTTTGAGCTTAGCCAGAAATGGGATGAAGTAATGGAAACCATGAATATTGTAAATAAGGATACAAGTGTTCAGGATGTTTTAATGAGCGTTAATTTTTACAAACTTCGCAAAATCAAAAAAATGTTCGACGAAAACCAACGGGATATGGAGTTTGCTTCATTAGATGAGCAGATGAAACTGATAGAAGTTCATAAACATCTTAAAGACATTGAACGCGAACTGACAAAACAGTTGGGAACGGTGATTATAAAGTAATCTTACATCGAAACCATCATAACGCCAGCAACATATCACTATAACTATGATGAATAAGCTCTGCATCTGATACTGCAAACGCTTTCATATAATAATCGCATTGAGTGCGCAGGTCATCAACCGTTTTGGAAGGATCAGACAGGTTGCCCGCTTCGATTTCAACAAAAGAACCCAGGCCCGGCACTTCATCAAGATGAAATTTTACATTGCCTATAAAAAATATCTTTCTGTATTTTTCAACGATAACTTTTACACCTAAGGCTTTTGAAAGTAACTGTTCGGTAGCGGGTCCGTCTGTTATTTTACTCAAAGAAAAATCAGATTGCTTCGGCCCCTGCTGGTCGGGACGCTGGTAAAATATCAGGCTGTTCTCTATATTTCCCTGCCTCAATTTTAGTCTGCCCAATGGTACATGGAAATAGGTATCTTTCTGGTGGTCAAGGCCAGCAAACCTTGCACCGTTCGAAAGCAAAAATGCTTCCACTTTTTCGGGGTGAAAGCACTTTGCTTTAATCTCAATATTAATATGGTCCATTATTTTTCTGAAGGATTTTTCTTACCGGCCAAAAGCTTTTCTAAAGCCGTTTCTACGCGGCGCTGGCGTGTTTCTTCTTTTTTGGCGCCCTCAATCCAGCTTACATATTCCTTTTGATTGGTAAAGGATAATGAGCTGAAAAATTCATGCGCCTCTTTATGGCGTGTAAAAAATTTGCCCAGTTCCACCGGTGGCACAACCAGTCTTTTTTCAAAATCAATTCCATTAATTTCATTACTCTTCATTTCAGAAAAAGCACGGTCACGGTTAGGGATTTTATCCAGCTTTTTAAACCGCATTGCGCTCCATACATGGTCAAGCGTTACCTGGCGCACACATTCATACTCGTTTTTAGTAAGAAACTCCCAACTGCAGTCTCTGTTCAGGTCGCTCACAATTTTACTGGTCTTTTTGGGATAGGCTACCCATAGCTTGGTATCTTCATGGAGTGCCGGAAACACTTCTTTCAACACGTTATTCAACTGTGTCTGGCTGAGAGCAAATACCAGCGCAAAATCCACTTTCTTACTTTTCAGCAAAGGCGTGATATTCTTAGCGTAGGTAATTTTAGCAAACTGCTTTTCAATGGATGAAGGAAGGCCCTGAACAAGCAGGTTCTTTTCATCCTTTAACTGTAACTTTTCAAGTAAGGTTTGATTTGACATGCCTAAAAGAAAATTTAGGTGATAAAAGGAAGGCAAAGTTAAAAAATTGTTACCATAGTGTGCTAATAAATAAAGTCTATTTTAGCCCAAAAGGTTAATTTCCCGTAGTATTTAGCTTTTAGGGGAAGGTTTATAAAAAAATTTAACCATATCATCCATTATTTTCTCCATTTCCTCCATACGCTCTTCGCTAACCTGGTGTAAACCCAATAATTCTGGTTTACGCGCCGTCCTGCTCAATTGGGACATCCTTTCCCAAATTACCAAAGCTTCCCGCGGATTATAACCTGCAAGGCCCGTAAGCATTAGCCCGATCTTATCGGCTTCCATTTCATTTTTAATACTATAAGGGGCAGTAACTCCAATGTGATTTCCTATTCCATAGGCCATCTCAAAAAGGTCACGGGTATCTACCGGTTTGGCTGCCAGGGCTTCGGGCAGCGTTTTTCCACCCATAAATTCCTGCAAACTCTTTTTTAATCTTTCATTTCCCTGTTTCAGAAGAACATGAGCTAACTGGTGGCTGAAGGTTACGGCCAGAGAGGCTTCATTCTGTGTAAAACCCGTTAATCCGGAACAAACAATCAATTTACCGCCCGGTATACACCAAACATTAATATCTTTTTTATTAACCATTGTAATCTCCCAATGAAAATCTTTCAGTTCATCAGAGCGTTTTTTTTGGGCATAGTATCTTTTAAGGGCTTCTATTACCCGGTTACCCACTTTTTGAACCAGTTCAACATCAGGCATGGATTCGATAACGATATTCTTTGCGAGAAACGCTTGATAACGCTCCGATGCCATTGACAGGATTGTTATTTCCGGAGTAAGTTCATTTTTACTGTCAGAATGATTCCTTTGACAGAACACATTGAAACAAACCAATAAAAAAAGGCAGAGAATGCCATTTTTGCGCATAAACAATAAGGATTATAAAAAAATAGAGCCGAAAGCCAGATGTAAATCTACGCATTTCGGCTCTACCCTTAAACTCTTAAGAAGTTGTATACTATCTATTTACCCCTATAATATTTTAAAGCTTCCGGTATAAACCCACGTATATCTTCTATACGCTGCTGATCGCTTGGGTGATCACTCATAAAAGGCGGAGGTTTAGAACCGTTTGACATATTTGCCATTCTTGTCCAGAAATCAATGGCAAGCCTTGGATCATATCCCGCGGCAGCCGCAAATATCAACCCGTATTTGTCTGCCTCCGTTTCCTGTTTACGTGAAAATGGCAACAATACGCCATACTCCGCACCTACCCCATATACCGTATTAAATATATTGGCAGCCTGTGTGTTGGTACCCAGTGCAGCACCACCCAATGCGCCTAAACCCTGCGCAGCAAGTTGCTGACTCATTCTTTCTTTACCATGACCCACAACCGCATGGGTAATTTCATGACCTAATACAATAGCTAAAGCGGTTTCTGTTTGCGTAACCGGTAACAGACCCGTATATACAACAACTTTACCACCAGGCATTACCCAGGCATTAACCTGTTTATTATTTACTAAATTAAATTCCCAATTATAATTATCAAGCGCGTGTGGCATGCCATGATCACTGTAATATTGCCTAACTGCAGTGGCTATACGACTTCCCACCCTTCTTACCATTTCAACATCGCTGCCGGAATTTACCACACTGCTTTTATTCAAAAAATCCCGGTACTGGGTTAAGGCCATTGCCTGAAGATCGTTTTCTGAAACAAGGCTTAACTGGCTACGTCCTGTAATAGCATTACGTGAACAGGAAAACAGGACCATCGAAAAAGCCAGTATTGTTATTATTCTTTTCATTTTACGTTTGTTTAAAAAATTGCGAAATACACTTTTAATCTACTGTAAAGCTAAGTTGGTATAATAAGCGCTTCATTATATCATTAGCGGAATGTTTTACATCATTCTTACCTATACATAAAAAAATTGTGCCAAAGTATGGAAGGCAAGAATCCTGCCAATCAGTGAAGATTATCAATAGCGTTACAACCGTAATAAAATGTGGAAAGATGATTAATTACCCTGCCTTCTTTGCTTCCGGCGGTCGCGGTATTTAAAGATGGGAACTTTGCTTTCGGTACCTTTTAAAATACGTCCTATATTTTTTTGATGCGTTAGCACCACCATTAAGGCAACCAGCACTGCAAAAATTCGGTACAGTGTTTCCTTTTCGTTAAAGATAAAAAGTATAAACACCATAAAAGATACACCTGCCAGTATAGAACTAAGTGATACGAAACGGGTAAGGTATAAAACCAGTAAAAACACCCCAACACAGCAAAGCGCCACCACTGGCTGAATAGCAACAGCCATACCCAATAAGGTAGCCACGCCCTTACCGCCTTTAAAGCCTGCCCATATTGGATAGATATGTCCAATTACAGAAGCCAGGCCTAACCCGATCATCAGGTTCGTTCTGTGTAATTCATCTTTCAATAAATAAGGCAATAAAATATATAGTGAAGTGGCCAGTACTCCTTTGGCAATATCAACGATCATTACAACACTGCCCCATTTAGAACCCAAAACACGAAAAGTATTGGTGGCCCCGGAATTACCACTACCGTAGTCCCGGATGTCTATGCCGAAAAGAGATTTGCTTATCAACAATGCTGTTGGAAGCGATCCGATCAGATAAGCTAATACAATGAGCAACAATTCGTTCATTGGGGGGTGGTTGAAATTAGGGGTAAAGATAATGATAATGAAGATAATGAATACTTAACAGGCAAACTTTATCAATTCATGTATAAACGTATAGCAATCCAGCCATTTCTCTCCACTGTCTTTACATGCTGCAATCCATTTTGCAAGTAGGCAGTAAGGATTACTTTTTCATCATCCGCCAGTAAACCGCTAAGTATAATATCTCCCCCAGATGCTATGGCCGCTGAGATATCCACCATATTATCCAGCAGTATGTTCCGGTTGATATTGGCGAGGATAATGTCAAATTTTATATTTCCCCGAAATTTATCTGCTTTCTCAATTTCTACGTGAGTACAATGATTAATTTCTATGTTTTCTGAAGCATTTTCAATACACCAGTCATCATTGTCCACAGCAGTTATTTTTCCGGCCCCTAACTTTTCAGCCAGTATGGCCAGTATACCTGTGCCTGTTCCAAAATCAAAGACTGATTTAGCCGGGAAATTTAATTCGCGCATTAACTGCATAACCAAATAAGTAGTGGCATGATGCCCGGTTCCAAAACTCATTTTGGGTGTAATGACGATTTCGTAGGTTACCTTATCAAATGGCGGATGAAAATTTGCACGTATGCCTACAAAATCATCTACCCGCACAGGTTCAAAATTCGATTCCCATACTTGATTCCAATTCTGTTTATTAATAACTGATTTTGAATATTTTAACTGTTGTTGACTAAATATATTATTTAATTTATTTTCTGAAAAATTCACTTCTTCTATATATGCTTTGAGGGTGTCATCCATCTCTTCAAAACCTTCATAGCCTATTTCTGCCAATTGGGCTATCAATATTTCGCGAATGTTTTCATCCGCCACTTCAATGCATAATTCAAGAAAATTGCCTGTGTTCATATATAGTAGTCATGTAAAAAAAATGGCCCGTTTATCACGGACCATCAGGTTTATCAATTATGCCTCTGCATTTTCAGAAGCCCCTTCCCTAGGTTTAAACTCGGGTTTTGGCATCAATGCTTTTCGGCTTAGTTTAAATTTGCCGGTTTTTGGATCTAGTCCCACTAATTTCACTTTTACCATATCGCCTTCTTTGAACAAGCCATCCATAGTTTCGAGCCTCTTCCAACTGATTTCGCTGATATGGAGTAAACCCTGTTTACCCGGCATGAATTCAACAAAAGCGCCAAATTCTTTGATGCCTTTAATGGGGCCTTCATACACATCGCCTACTTCAGGCATAGCAGTAATTCCTTTCACCCATGTTACGGCCTTGTCCAGGCTTTCTTTGGATGCAGAGAAAATGCTTACTTCACCCGTATTACCTACTTCTTCAATATTAATCGTGGCCCCTGTTTCACGCTGTATTTCCTGGATCACTTTTCCACCTGGTCCGATTACTGCGCCAATAAATTCTTTATCGATGATCAGTTTAATCATTCTTGGTGCATGTGGTTTTACTTCAGAACGTGGAGCTGGCATACATTCGTACATCGCATCCAGTATATGTAAACGCCCTGTTCTTGCCTGTTCCAGTGCTTCCATCATCACAGCCATGCTAAGGCCATCTACTTTAATATCCATTTGAACGCCACAGATGCCATCGCGGGTACCGGTAACTTTAAAATCCATATCACCCAGGTGATCTTCATCACCAAGGATATCGGTAAGGATCGCATATTTACCATCTTCCCGTGTTACAAGTCCCATCGCCACACCGCTTACATGCTTTGCAAACGGTACACCTGCATCCATCAGTGCCAATGAACCGGCACAAACGGTAGCCATGGAAGAAGAGCCATTGCTTTCCAGAATATCACTTACTACACGCACCGTATAGGCATATTCAGTACCCGGCATCATTTTCTTTAAACTTCGCATAGCGAGGTTACCGTGACCCACTTCCCTGCGCCCAACGCCTCTCATCATTTTCACTTCGCCAGTTGAAAAAGGCGGAAAATTATAGTGTAAAAAGAATTTAGTGTATTCTGATTTTGAAGCACTCTCTACCAACAGTTCATCTAATTTAGTTCCGAAAGTAACCGTTGTAAGTGATTGAGTTTCACCTCTTGTGAATAATGCTGATCCATGCGGTGTTGGCAGGGGTTCCACTTCCATTTCTAACGGGCGAACCTCATCAAGCTTGCGTCCATCCAACCGGATACGGTCATCAATCATCATATTTCTTACTACTTCCCATTTAAGGTCTTCGTAATATTTCTTGGTTAATTTTTTCTCAAGGTCCGTTGCTTCTTCGCCAAGGCTGGCGATCAATTCGTCTTTTAAGGTACTGTAACCGAGGGTACGTTCATTTTTGTTAGACCCTTTTCTTGAAATTTCATATACCCTGTCTTTGGCAAAAGCGTTTACTTTTTCCTGGATGGCTTCATCCTGGGCCGGTTTTTTATAGTCTCTTTTGGTAGTGATTCCTTTTTTGGATCTGAGTTCTTCCTGTGCTTTAATCTGTATACGAATAGCATCATGTGCCAATTCGAGTGCTTTAACCAGATCAGCTTCTGCACATTCCTTTGCTTCTCCTTCCACCATCATCAGGTTCTTTTCGGTGGCGGCGATGAGGAACTCAAGGTCAGAGGCCTTCAATTCAGTACGGGTAGGGTTTACAATGAACTTACCGTCAACGCGCGCAATTCTTACTTCGCTGATAATTTCTTTGATAGGAATATCAGAAACCGCCAAAGCGGAGGATGCCGCCAAACAGGCCAATGCATCAGGCAAAACTTCCGGATCACTTGATATAAGGCTGATTAAAACCTGTACATCGCATAAATAATCTTCGGGAAACAAAGGACGTAACGCGCGGTCTATTAAACGGCTGGTCAATATTTCATAATCATTTAACCTGGCTTCACGTTTGAAGAAGGAGCCCGGAACACGACCGGCTGATGCAAATTTTTCCTGGTAATCAACACTTAACGGAAAAAAATCCTGGCCCTCTTTGGGGTCTTTATTGGCAACAACAGTAGCTAGTATAACGCAATTGCCCTGGCGAACCGTAACGGCGCCGTCTGCCTGACGGGCTAATTTGCCCGTTTCAATAGACACTTCGCGGTTTCCACCGAGATCAAAACGCACACTGATTGGTTGTGATAGCATAATCTTATTTTGTAATACGGGACACGAAACCTCTAGGGTATTAATCGCGGCCCTTGTTAATGAATGAGGAAGTAAAACCGGAACTAACAAAAATAACTATTCCCAACCGTGTAAAATTCAGTTGGGAATAGCATCTGTCATACTTGAAAAAATTATTTTCTCAGACCCAGTTTTTCGATCAAAGCACGGTAGCCCTGGAGATTGTGTTTCTGCATGTAGGTTAGTAAACGTTTACGTTGACCCACCATCTGCATCAGGCCACGCTGTGTGGAATGATCTTTATGGTTCGCTTGTAAGTGTTTGGAAATCTGGGATATACGCTCGGTCAATAACGCAATTTGACCTTCGATAGAACCCGTGTTGGTGGCTTTTCCGCCAAACTCAGCAAAAATGTTTGCTTTTTTTTCAATTGTTAAATAAGGCATTCTGAAAATTTTAATAGACTCCGGAATTTTTTCTTCTTTTTTTATCGGCTGCAAAAGTACTGCAATAAATGGGAAATGACGAATTTTAGAGGGGATTTTTACATCAAATCCCTATTCCCCCGTGATCTAAAGAAAAAATAACTGCCCTTCAGGAGCTGAAGATGGACAGCTTATACTTACCAAGGCACAATTTACCGCATCAATGCAGCAGGAGGATGATTTATTTGTCTAATGTTGCAGGTGTTTCTTTTTTTTAATTCACAATCCTCACATGTTTGGTGTAACGATACTTGGTAATAATTCTGCGCTTCCGGCGTATGACAGGCATCCTACTGCCCAGGTGGTTACACTGAATGAGCAATTATTTCTGATTGATTGCGGTGAAGGAACACAGATGCAGATTGCCAGGTATAAGATACGGCGAAGCCGGATACACCATATTTTTATTTCGCACCTGCATGGCGATCATTATTTTGGATTGATTGGATTAATAACCAGTATGGGTTTATTAGGAAGAGAGCAGGAACTGAATATTTATGCGCCGGCGGCATTGGCTGATATCATTGCCCTTCAATTAAAAGTGGCCGACACTACCTTACCCTTTCCGCTACATTTTCATCCGCTGGATAAGGAAGGAGTGATTGTTGAGCAACCCAAGTTTATGGTGGAATGTTTCCATACCTATCACCGTATCCCCTGCTGGGGATTTATTATCCGCGAAAAAAAGAAGCCCCGAAAGATTGATAAAGAAAAACTTTCCGCTTATGCTATTCCGGCTGCTTTTTATGAAAGACTAAAAGAGGGAGATGATTATGAAACCAGTGATGGAAAAATTATTAAAAATGAAGCCGTCACCTTTGCAAATACCCCGCCCATTAGTTATGCTTTTTGTGCAGATACAAGATTTGATGAAAGCATTGCTGAGAAGACCAATGGTGTAACCATACTATACCACGAAGCAACTTATCTAAAGGATCTTGAGGAGCGAGCCCATGCCCGCTTTCATTCCACCACTGTACAGGCCGCCACAATTGCTCAGCGAGCGGGTGTAAAACGTTTACTGCTCGGGCATTTCAGCAGTAAATACGAATTACTGGATCTGTTTTTAACAGAGGCAAAAGAAGTATTTCCGGATACAGAACTGGCGATTGAAGGAGTGACTTATAAAGTGTAGCATTAAAAGTTAGCAGTCTGGCGTTGAACTTGAGATATTCCTTTTCGAGTATAGACTCCTAACTAATTCATCAGCCATTTATAAAAATCATCGAACTCATCGCGCCAGCTTGCTTCATTATGTTGCCCCAAGGGATTGATGACTGTGCGTAAAACAAAGCGTTGTTTTTTTTGCAGGATATCAATCATTTTCTGCAGATCCGTAACCATGGTAGCGCTTTCTTTAATACCTGCATAGAGGTAAAATTTAGGCGTTGAAGGAGTGGTATATTTTTCTGCCTCGGCATACATTGCCGGAGCTATCCAGAATGCCGGTGAAAAAATCCCGGCAGCTCCAAACACATTGGGGTACTGCATTACCGCGTAGAGGCTAATTAATCCGCCGAGGCTACTACCGGCAATAAACGTATTTTCAGGACCTTTCTTTGTGCGATATTTTGAATCGATATATGGTTTAAGTGTATTGGCTAAAAAATCTACATATTGTTTTCCCTCCCCTTTTCCATACTTCGGGGAATCATAGGGATTGTATTCTGTTGTTCTTTTATCACCCCCATGATCTATTCCTACCACGATACATTCTTTGTCTAATTTTTTCTGCAAGGTATCCAGGCATTCATCTACACCCCACTCACCAAAGGCTGCTGTTTTTTCGTTGAATAGATTCTGTCCATCCTGCATATATAAAACCGGGTAAATTTTTGAGGAAGTGGCGTAGCCTTTTGGCAGGTAAATCCAGATTCGCCTGGTGCGATTTAGTTGGGGAATTTTAAAAACCGAATCCATGATTCTAACCTGCGGACTGGCGGTATAGTTTTTAGGCTTTTCAGGATAATCATCTTTCCAGCCGGCAATAGTAAAATCCTGTGAGAGATCTCCATTTACTTCGAGAACACGATCATTGATATCCCGCCCGTCTGCACCACATTCTACTTTTTCAAAACTGCCACGGGTAAACTTAAAAGCATAGGTTCCTGCTGCAAGGTCTTTGATCACTATTCCTTTGCGCGAACCTGCGAATGGTTTGAGTTTATAGTTTTCATCTTTCGGGTTCCAGTTATTAAAGTTTCCAGAGAGATACATATCCTCGGATTTACGGGTAGCTACCTCATTTACCACTAACCTTATGGAATATTGTGCCTGTGACCCTACCGTTACAAAAAGCAAAATGAACAGTGCCATTTTTTTCATAGCATGAAAATACAAAACAGGCACACAAAAAAGCCGGACTTTATTTGTCCGGCCTGTTAAAATTTATTTTGCTGATTAGTCCAGTATTTCTGTGTCTTTGGGGTACTTATTTTTATTAAAGATCAATTTGCTGTCAGGTACAGTAGCATTGAGGTTAAGGTTGGTAATTTTAAGTTCGGTGACATTATTGCTCTTATCCAATATCCGGGCTTTAGAAAAAGTATTTTTTGCTTTATCAATAAAGAGGTTCACTTTCTGAAAATTTTTACGGTTGTCGATTGGTTTCATTTCAATCTGATAAAAGGAGCCTGCAGAGGAAACCAGTTTATAGGCAAAGTCTTTATCGTAGGCACCTGCCAGTAATTTTTGCGGACTTAATGTCTGACTGCTTTCATCAACGGAAGATTTGGTAACTGTTTTATCGCCATCAAAGCGGTAAACATTGGTACCATCACAAATAATCTCGGTTTTGCCTTGTTTTAAAAAATATTTTTCACCTTTCATCTGAAGGGAAAGAGACTGTGTGCCATTGGCCTTTCCTTTACTGGTAAAAGAACTGAGGGTGCAGGTGGCTGTAATAGCTTTGGCAGCTTTTACTTTGGTGCCCACGGCATCCAATACTTTTTTGGCCGCAGGATCATTCTGTGCAAAGGTTATTGCGGAAAGAAAACAAAAGGACAGCAGGCAAGCGTAAAATTTCTTCATCTGTACATCATTAATATTGGGCGCAAATATAGGTTATACCGGTTGGTATGACCTTGGAGAAAGTGTGAAGTTTAAAACTTATCGGTTTGAGGCTGGTAAAAATCGGTTAATGTTAAAATTCACACAAATGAATCCAGGAATTCTTTTAGTTCCATATCTGTTTTGAACAATACTTCCCTGGCTTTACTTCCCTGATTGGGGCCCACTACGCCAGCTGCTTCCAGCTGGTCCATAAGCCTGCCTGCACGGTTATAGCCTAATTTCATTCTTCGTTGAATAAGTGAGGTGGAGCCCATCTGGCTGGTGACAATTAGTCTGGCGGCATCTTCAAATAATGGGTCGCGGTCATTGGCATCGAAATCTTTTCCTTCCAGATCCTTCTCATCCACATATTCAGGTAATAGAAAGGCCTGGGGATAGCCACGTTGATCGCCAATAAATTCACACACTTTTTCTACTTCCGGTGTATCCACGAAAGCACATTGCAAACGCGTTACCTCACCATTATAACTAACCAGCATATCGCCCTTACCAATCAATTGTTCGGCCCCGCCGGTATCTAATATAGTACGACTATCTATCTTACTGGAAACTTTGAAAGCGATACGCGCCGGGAAATTTGCTTTTATGGTACCGGTGATAATATTGACTGAAGGACGTTGTGTGGCAATGATTAGATGTATACCGATAGCCCTTGCCAGCTGAGCAAGCCGTGCAATGGGCATTTCTACTTCTTTACCCGCTGTCATAATTAAATCAGCGAACTCATCAACTACCAAAACAATGAATGGCAGGTATTGATGTCCTTTTTCCGGACTTAGTTTACGGGCAGTAAATTTTTCGTTGTATTCTCTTATGTTGCGGCAACCGGCTTCTTTTAAAAGATCATAGCGGTTATCCATTTCTATACAAAGCGCATTGAGCGTATGCACTACTTTTTTTGTATCCGTAATAATGGATTCTTCTTCACCGGGCAGTTTGGCGAGAAAATGTTTTTCTATTACACGGTACAAACTCAGTTCCACTTTTTTGGGATCGACCAGTACAAACTTGAGTTGTGAGGGATGTTTTTTATAGAGAAGTGATACGAGTATTGCATTTAGGCCAACCGATTTACCCTGTCCTGTAGCACCTGCCATTAACAGGTGGGGCATGCTGGCAAGATCTACGATGAAATTTTCGTTATCGATTTTTTTACCAATAGCGATAGGGAGTGAAAAAGCATTGCTCTGAAATTTTTCAGAAGCAAGCAGGGTTTTCATGCTCACTACTGATTTACGCACATTGGGTACTTCAATACCGATGGTTCCTTTTCCCGGTATGGGTGCGATAATACGTATGCCCAGTGCGGCAAGACTAAGTGCGATATCATCTTCCAGATTTTTAATACGGCTGATACGCACGCCGGGCGCTGGCACAATTTCGTAGAGCGTTACAGTTGGCCCTACTGTTGCAGCGATGCGTTGTATAGCAATATCATAATTTTTTAAGGTAGCGATGATCTGGTTTTTATTCGTTTCCAACTCCTGCGGATCATGCACGATTTTTTCGCTGCCATGTGTTTCCAGTAAATCGAGAGAAGGATATTTATAATCTTTCAGATCGAGGGTAACATCATATTTTGTACCGATTTTACCGGGCGTCAGCGCAGGCAGTTCTTCTTCCTCTGTTTCCGGTGTATCCTTTATTTCCAGTTCCAAGTTTGTTTGAGGCTTGGTGGTGAATGGCTTTTCATCAGGAATAAATTCTCCTATTACAGGAGTTTCCAGATGGTGGTTGAGAGGCTCATTGTAACGTTCTTCTTCTTTTTCAACCATGTCAAAATTGTTCATGGGATTGGCCACTACCTGTTCCTCATGAGGCATGATGACCACCACACCTTTTCCTTCATTCTTCATTTTATTGTTACTGATAGGCTGTTCTATGTCTTCATCAATCAAAAGGGTGCCGCCGGCATCCATGTTTTCGTCCCATTCCTGGTGTATGGGTTGTTCATCATCTTCCATTAATGGATACATTGCATCATCTGATTTTTTTGCGCCAGTAAATTTCCATTCCGGCATTTTAAAAACAGGGTTAAAACGCCAGATAAAATAGCTGAATACGGCTAAGAATAGTAAAGCCCCAGTACCTACATTGCCAATCCATTTAACAAACCATTCTGTAAGTAATTCGCCAACAGCGCCGCCCCATGAGAAATCGGTGCCACGCGCTGCAAAGGCAAATGACATACTCAGTACCAACAAACCTATCACCACATATTTCAGGTTGCGAAAGAGGTTGAATATTTTTTTACCAAAAAGAAGATTTACGCCCAACACAAAAAATGTGGTACAAAAAAGATAAGAAGCCACGCCAAATCCTTTGTAGATTAAGGTATGCGCAACAAAAGCGCCGAGAACGCCCAACAGGTTAGTAACCTTTACATCGGTAGTAGCAAATATTCTGATACCAAACTGGTGAACTTTATCCTGATCCTCCTGCCAGGTAAATAAATAGGAAGTAAGTGAGACAAAGAGAAAAATGGTCAGCAGCAAACACACCGCACCGGCGATCTTGGCGGTGCGTTCGTCCTTCACCACTTCAGCAACGGTTACTTCTGCCTGTTTATCGGCAGTTAGTTTTTCCGGGTTGGGTGGTGGCGTTTTCTTTTTTAGACTGTTGGCCATGTAAACAAATATAAGCTAAGCCGCAAAGCATAAACCGTAACCCGGCGTGTATGTGCAAAACTGGTAAGTCTGTTGATAGTTTTCCACTTTTATTAATCTGTACCCTTACGGATACCGATAGCGAGGCTAATCCATCCGGCCATGAAAAGGATACCACCCAGTGGGGTTATGGCACCTATCCAGCGGAAATTATTAGATGCATTTAGAGAAAGCAGGGTAAGCAGGTAAAGCGACCCGCAAAAAAAAATAATACCAAAAATAAAAAGCCGGCCCGCAATGACCATCATTTTATTTGGATAGTTTTTATATAATATGCCGGTTGCCAATAATGCAAATACATGATAGAACTGGTACCTGACGGCTGTTTCAAAAGTGATGATGAAGGGCGGTGGCAATATATCTTTCAGTGTATGGGCCCCGAAGGCACCTAATGCAACACTTATGGCTCCCAGATAAGCAGCGGAGAGCAGGAATTTTTTATGCATGATGTTTGATGATTTCTGCAAAGCGGTTATCATTAATTGATCCGGCCATCAAATGATAAGCGGCCAGTTGATAAAATGGTTGGCGCTCGGCTAATTTTACTGATAGAAATTGGTATAGTTCGGCATCTGACAGATTGCAGATAAGGGGGCGGTGACTTTTTTCAGGTAATAATCTATCTACCAGAACGTCGATGGGTTCATCTATCCACACAGTGATGCCCTGCTGGTTCATCCATTGCATATTTTCGTGGAAGCAGGGCGTGCCGCCACCGGTTGCGAGCACAAAACTTTTTTTCTCTGCAAACCATCTCAGTATTTTTGCTTCTGATTTTCTGAAATAGGCTTCACCGTCTTCTACAAATATTTCATGAATGGTTTTTTCTTCATGGGATTCTATCAGGTAGTCGAGGTCGTAGCCGCCGGACTTTAGTTTTTTAGAAAGCTTTTTGGTCCAGTGGCTTTTGCCGGTGCCCATCATGCCGATTAAGAATAGTTTCATAGAAGAATTCTTAATTAGTAATTCATTTAAATGCATTCAATCCTGTAACATCCATTCCTGTTATTAATAAATGAATATCATGTGTGCCTTCATAAGTGATAACACTTTCGAGATTCATCATATGGCGCATAATGCTGTATTCGCCGGTGATGCCCATACCGCCAAGCATTTGCCTTGCATCCCGCGCAATATTGGCAGCGATTTCGCAACTGTTCCGTTTGGCCATGCTAACCTGCTGGGGTGTGACTTTATTTTCATTCATTAACACCCCTAATCGCCATACGAGCAATTGCGCTTTTGTAATTTCAGTAATCATCTCTGCCAGTTTTTTCTGCTGCAGTTGAAAGCCACCAATGGGTCTGTCGAACTGGATGCGCTCTTTGCTATATCGCAGTGCTGTGTCATAACAATCCATGGCAGCGCCTAATGCACCCCAGGCTATTCCATAACGGGCCTTGGTTAAGCAACCGAGCGGGCCCTTTAATCCTTTTACATTGGGTAAAATATTTTCTTTCGGAATTTTTACGTTATCAAATACAAGTTCACCGGTGGCGCTGGCACGGAGGCTCCATTTGCCATGTGTTGTGGGCGTTGAAAATCCTTCCATACCTCTTTCTACTATTATTCCCTGAATTTCATCCTGCTCATTTTTTGCCCATACAACCGCCACCTGTGCAAAAGGCGCATTGCTGATCCACATTTTTGAACCATTAAGAATTACATGATCACCGCTGTCTTTGATATTAGTAAGCATGCCTGAAGGGTTACTGCCATGATCGGGTTCAGTTAATCCAAAACATCCCAGCCATTCACCGCTGGCCAGTTTGGGTAAATATTTATTTTTCTGCGCTTCATTACCATAGGCATAAATAGGAAACATAACCAGACTGCCCTGCACACTGGCCGTGCTGCGGACGCCGCTATCGCCACGCTCCAGTTCCTGCATCATCAATCCGTAACTGATGTAATCCAATCCGCCACCACCATATTGTTCGGGAACGGTTGGGCCAAAACAACCCAGTTCACCCAGTTGTTTTACAATATGCTGCGGAAATTCGGCACGCTGTGCATAATCCTCTATAATGGGCGTGATCTCCTTCTTTACATAATTGCGAACCGTTTCGCGGATAAGTTTATGTTCATCCGTTAAAAGCTCATCGATGTTATAATAATCAGGAGACTGGAATAAATCTGTTCTTGCAGCCATATATCGGTTTGTGGTTTGGCGTTTGTGGTTTGCGGTTGTTTGATGGCAAAATTAGAGATATGATGTGAGTAGCCGCTTGTTTGTTTAATATTTTATTTCCAATGCCAACATATTCCCTCTCTAAACTCTGCGGTTGGAATATTTAAGGAATAGAGTCAATACTAAATTATATTTAGAGGCTGTTTGAGTTAATTATTTTAAACCCATTGCCACAGATACACAGATTAGCACAGAAAAAATCTGTGAAAATCTGTGTATCTGTGGCGAAAAATGCTTTCATAACTTACTTTGTATTAATAACTCAACCAGCTTCTTAAACTATTAAGTCACTATAACTCAAAGTAACATAAAGATTACCTTATATATAAATAGCTTATGCTTGTATGGCAAGTTCCAAATAGCAAAATCTGTTTTATCTATTTATAAAACAAAACTTATGAAAAGAATTTTATTTCTATTCGCGTTGATGGTTCCGGTTTTATTAGTGGCACAGGCAAAGCAAAAAGGCGGGAAGAAATCGGAAAACCAGATACGGCAATATTTTTTTGTGATGCTCACTGCCGGAAAAAACCGTACACAGGATTCGCTTACCGCTGCAAAAATTCAAGAGGGGCATATGGCCAATATAACCAAGCTGTATAATGATGGAAAACTAAAAGTAGCCGGACCTTTTGGCGATGATGGCAAATGGATAGGCATTTTTATTTTCGACTGCGCAAGTAAAGAAGAAGTAGAAAATTTACTGGTTACCGACCCTGCCATCAAAAGCGGAAGAATTGCCTATGAAATACATCCCTGGTGGACAGCGGCGGTGGGTAGCTTTACTGCTGGCGTTCCGAAGAAAAGTTAGGAGTCTGAAATTAGAAATCTGGAGTTAGAAGTGGGAACCCAAATTCTTTTTGTTTCCTAACTTTCAACTCCAGATTTCTAACTTCTAACTCCAGACTGATCCTATCAATAGTCTTCTTCTCCCGGCCCTCTTCTTACTGCTGCAGCTTTAACGCCTGCCTGTTCAATTTCACGGTTCATTTCTTCTATGTCTGTGCCGCGTTCTGTTTTATCACCCATTAAATATTGGGTAAAATAATCAGCCATGCGCCAGAAAAAATATTCTACCATATCTCCATATCCATGACGCTGTCCGGGCAATAACACCAGTTCAAAGCGTTTATTGGCTTTAGTCAATGCATTAGCAACGCGTATAGTGTTGGCAGGATGTACATTATTATCAATATCGCCCGTAGATAGCATCAAATGTCCCTTTAGGTTTTTAACAAGATCCTGGTTTTTTTCAATGTTATACGTAAAACTGGTATCTCCTTTATCACCGATCACTTCTTTTACACCATGATGCTGTTCGCTCCACCAACGGTTATAAATTGAGTTATCGTGGTTACCGGATGATGAAACAGCCACTTTAAAAAAATCGGGGTACACCAGCATGGCTGCCGTACTCATAAATCCACCGCCTGAATGCCCGTGAATACCTACCCTATTGATATCGATATAGGAATAACGGTCGGCCAGTTGTTCGGCAACCGCTTTTTTATCAGACAGGCCATAATCGCGCAGGTTACCATATCCAAAATTATGGTACCATTTACTCCGCGCCGGATGGCCGCCACGGTTACCCATGGTAATAACCACAAAACCCAGATTGGCAAGCCTGTCTGTTCTGTCCATCCCACGGCCAAAAGATTTGTTTACCGCTTCTGTTTGCGGACCGGGATACACATATTCAATAACAGGATATTTTTTGGTGGAATCAAAATCCATCGGCTTATACATTACACCATAGATATCCGTGATACCATCATCTGCTTTTACTTTAAATGGCTGGGGAAATTTATAACCGGTAGAAAACAAAGAAGAGAGATCAGCGGTTTCGAGATCCATTACTTTTCTTCCATCTGCTGCGTATAAGGCTGATTTGGGAACAGTATTAACCCTTGAATAATTATCTACAAAAAAGGTTTTATTATCATTGAGGCTAGTGGCATGTTCAAAATCGCCATTGTTCAACAACTTAAGACCGGTGCCGTCAAAATTTATCCTGTAGGCATGCAGCAGGTAAGGATCTTCGCCTGCTTCCCTTCCATTGGCAGAGAAATACAATACCCTTTTTGCCTCATCAATTCCCAGTATATTTTCTGCGTGCCATGTTCCGGAAGTGATCTGGTTTTTTAATTTTCCATTTTCATCATAGAGATAAAAATGGGCCCATCCGTCCCGCTCACTCCATTCAATCAATTCTTTTCCATCGTTCACGAGGCCAAGCCTTCTAACTTCTATATAGGTATTAAAACGTTCTTCGATCAATGGTTTTACCATTCCCGTTTTAATATCCACCACCCCCATATCCACTTTTTTCAGGTCGCGGCCGGTTCGGGTAAAATAAAATTTATCGTTATTGCCTAACCATTTAAGCGGCCGCCAGTCATCATCGCGGGTGTTGATCATTCCGGGGTCGGCCCATATGGAAAGGTTCTGATCTTTAAAGAGAGAGAGTGCCATTTCTTTACCGCTAAGCGCCTGCATGTCGAAGAGGTACATATGATCCACAGGAGACTCTTTTTCGCCCGGCATCCAGTATTTATAGGTTTCCAAAGTAGGCCTTGGATCTGCTATGCTGTTAATTACCCATAGGTCTTTTACTTTTCGGTTATCGGTACGCCCCAATGCAAAATGTTTGGAATCTGGCGACCAGAATGCGAATACGGATTTTCTTTTATTTTTATTTCTTTCTTTATCTACATTATTATCGCCGTTACCGGATAGATTACCTTCTGAAAAATAGCTGTAATTTTCTATCCCATCAGTTGTTAAAGAGTGCTCAACAATGGATGAATCATCTTCATTTTTTAAAGCTTTATCATAATTGGCCTTATCCATCCAGAATAAATTATAATTACGGCCAAACAAAATGGTGTTGCCATCCGGTGACATGGCTGCCCAGCTGGGCTTATGTTTGGGCTTTTTGAAATCAGTTAGTTCTATCAGTTCTCCTGTGTTGACATTATATTCAAAATAAAATATCTTCTTTTCTTTTACAGGTGGCGTTCCTTTTTTTGCTGCAGTATCTTTCCTGTCAATTTCCTGCGAGCTTTTAACTTCAAACTGTATCCAGTTTTCATCTTTTACAAAACGCATACTGTCTAATCCCAGGTGCTGTGCATCAAACGGATCTTTTACAATACGGGTAATCTTGGCTGCCAGATCTGCATTATCGAATAATAGTTTCTTCTCCCCTTTTACAGGGTCAACGATATACCATTTTTTGCCATCGGTAGTTTCATACATATACCAGAAACGATCTGTTTTCTTTAACCAATGCGGATCAACATTAGTGCTGAAAATGAGTTTTTCTAATTTTTTAGGAGAGAACCTTGAAGCCTGTTGGTAATTGGCTTTGGTAACAGGTGTCATTTGAGCAGATGATGTGAGAGTAACAGATACTAATAACAGAATAAGCTGAATGCTTCTCATAGCAGTTTGTTTTAATTTGGAGGAGATGAAAATAAAGCAATTACAATGAATAAATGAACCTTCCATAAAATAACTCTAGCCACCCCGTCTTCGCTTCACTGGACACCCCATCTGCAAAGCAGGAGGGGAAAGATTATGGCTTCTCTAACCCGTCAATCCTTTAATCTGCTTACTTTGCAGTAAATGGTTTCTATGCATAATTTGTTTAATACTTCGCTGGACTATGCCCTGCAGGCGGATGCAGTGGATGAGCTTGCTTCATTTAAAAAACAATTCCATTTTCCAAAGCATAAGGAAAAAGAGGTTATTTATTTCTGTGGAAATTCTTTAGGATTATTACCGCTAAGAACCCAAACGGCTATGGAAACTGAATTGACCACCTGGAAAGAAGTGGCCATCGGCGGTTATTTCAGGGGTGCCAACCCCTGGTTGTACTACCAGGATTACCTGAAACCTTCCCTGGCGAAGATGGTTGGATGTAAGGAAGATGAAGTTACGGTGATGAATACACTTACCGTAAATCTTCATTTATTAATGCTTAGTTTTTACCGTCCCACAAAAGAACGGTTTAAAATTATGATGGAAGCAGGCGCTTTTCCCTCTGATCAATATGCCATAGAAACATTGGTGAATCATTTTGGGTTTGATCCCGCCACGGCCATCATTGAAATAACACCGAAAGCGGATGAAAAAATATTACATACACAAGACATTATAGAAGCGATTGAAACACATGGCGATAGTCTGGCAATAGTAATGTTTGGTGGCATCAACTATTATACGGGCCAGTTTTTTGATATGAAACGCATTACAGAAGCCGCACACAAAGTGAAAGCCATTGCCGGCTTTGATCTTGCACACGTGGTGGGTAATATACCTCTGCAATTACATGACTGGAAAGTTGATTTTGCTGTATGGTGCAGTTATAAATACCTGAATGGCGGGCCCGGTGCTGTGGGAGGTGTGTATGTACATGAATATTTCAGCAATGATGTACGTACCCCAAGACTGGGCGGCTGGTGGGGTAATGATGAGAAGACAAGGTTTGCCATGCAAAAAGGCTTTGTCCCAAAAACCAATGCAGGCGGCTGGAACATAAGTACAGCACAGGTTTTTAATACGGTATGTTTAAAAGCAGCGCTGGAAATGTTTGATGAAGCAGGTATGGAAAAACTGAGGATAAAAAGTATACAGCTAACCGGTTATCTGGAATACCTGTTACTTCAATTACCTCATTTACAATTTGAGATTATTACTCCGGCTGATCCTGAGAGCCGTGGTGTGCAGTTGTCTTT
Organism: Chitinophagales bacterium; assembly: GCA_038222655.1. GTDB lineage: Bacteria > Bacteroidota > Bacteroidia > Chitinophagales > Chitinophagaceae > Sediminibacterium. The sequence goes on from JBBRHM010000040.1 coordinate 22,106, forward strand.
ATATTTTACAAACCGTGGAAGAGAAATCTATGATAAAATGATAGACAGTGGTATTGTGGTAGATTACCGTGAACCGGGAGTGATACGTGTGGCGCCGGCACCCATGTACTGCAGTTTTGAAGATGTGTACAGGTTTTATGAGATATTGAGAGATCATTTTTAAACGCGAAGGCATGGCCAAACATTTTTTTTCCTATTTAGCACTCGGCGATTCCTATACCATTGGCGAATCTGTTCCACTGCATGAAAGTTTTCCTTATCAAACCATACAGCTGTTACGAAAAGCTGGGCTGCACTTTCATGCTCCAGAGATAGTGGCAAAAACGGGTTTCACAAGTTCTGAGCTTGCGGAAGATATTCTGCACAGAAAATTAAACGAGCAATATGATTTTGTTACGCTGCTGGTAGGCGTAAACAATCAATACAGGCAACTACCGGCTGATGATTTTAAAACCGATTTCATTTTCTTACTAAAAAAAGCCATCCATTTTAGTGGCGGGCAGGCTAAACGCGTTATTGTATTATCTATTCCCGATTGGGGCGTAACTCCTTTTGCAGTAAAAAAAGATACTAAAAAAATTACTGATCAAATTGATCAACTTAATAAAATCTGTGAATCTGTGGCGAAGGAAAATAAAGTTCATTTTATCAATATTACCGAAGATTCCCGCAAAGCCAAAAAAGATATCAGCCTGTTAGCCAATGATCACCTGCATTATGCAGGAAAAGGATATGCTGTATGGGCAGAGAAACTGGCAGCAGTGATTAAACAGCAGATTTCCTAAATAAATAAGGAGTAATCTTATAAATTATACGTCAAGATAGGAACCCATTTCAGATTGATATTGTGCAGCAATGGTTCCGGCCTGTTCGGCAAAATCTTCTTTATCACTGGCGAAAATGATGGCACGACTGGCATTCACCAATAAACCACAATCTTTGTTACATCCATATTTTGATACTTCTGCAAGGCTTCCACCCTGGGCACCCACACCGGGCACTAACAGGAAATGATCCGGAATAATGGAACGGATATGTGCAAGGTCGCTGGCTTTGGTGGCCCCTACCACAAACATGAGATTGGAAGGCGTGCCCCAAGAAGCTGTTTTTTCCAAAATTTTTTCATATACATGTTTTCCTGTATCCCCAACCTGCAACTGCTGAAAATCGTTGCTGCCCGCATTGGATGTAAGCCCGAGAACGATGGTCCATTTATTATCGTATTCCAGAAAAGGGCGCACACTGTCTTCACCCATATACGGAGTTACGGTTACCGCATCAAAGTGTAATGTTTCAAAAAATGTTTTGGCATATTGGGAGGAAGTATTGCCGATATCACCCCGTTTGGCATCCGCAATTTTAAAATGCGTGGAAGGAATATAGTTTACAGTTTGCTCCATGGCCTCCCATCCTTTCAAACCCTGTGATTCATAAAAAGCAGTATTGATTTTATAGCTTACACAATATTCTTTTGTAGCATCAATAATGGCTTTATTAAACCGGAACACTGCATCAGGTAAGGATCGCAGGTGTTTGGGTATTTTAGTAATATCTGTATCCAGACCTACGCAGAGATAGGTTTTTTTTTGCAGGATATGGTCAACCAATTGGGTGCGGTTCATGCGGCAAATATATTACAAGAATATTGTTGCACCAATGACGACAATACATACAGCAAATAAACTGAGTTATATTGAGCTGGTGTGCACAATTATAAATAGATAGTAATGATTACAGACCCGTATAATAATCATATCCTCTCTCCGCCCAATAGTCGGGGGGTTTGGTATTAGAGAAACTGATGGTACCGATGCGTTTTAAATGTTTCACTCCATATTTTACCGGTATGATCAAACGCAGTGGGTATCCCTGGTTCATAGGAAGTGGCTTACCATTTAGTTCATAACAAAGTATCGTTTGCGGATGCATGATACTGGGCATATCAATACCTACATAATATTCTTCATCCGGTGTTTGCATACCTACAAACTTCAGCTGGGTTTCTTTATCGAGATGGTATTTTTTTACCAGTTCAGAAAAACGGGTACCGCTCCACCAGGTAATCTGGCTCCATCCTTCAATGCATTTAAAATTATGTACCACATCAATTTTAGGAAGCTGCTTTATATCCTCCATGGTTAAGAATAAAGTATCGCCCGCTGATTTCACAATCTGAAGCCTCCAGGCAGCAGAATCAAAAAGCGTTTCATCCAGTCCTACATCACCATTCACCCTTGCTTTTTTTGCAGCAGCCGATTTAGGATATTCTTTTATGAGGCGTTTGGTACTGTATAAGCCACTGTACACTTCTTCATTCAGGTCGAGTACTTTTCGTAAAGGCAACTGTATGCCGCCACGGATGCCATTATCACGTGGTGAATTTACCAGCCATTTCCAACCTGCCCAGGCAAGACCCATCATAGCAAAGAAGATGATAAAAGCGATCAGGCTCTTACGTTTGTATCTTTTAGCCACTGAATCGTCTATTATGATTTCTTTCATGATTATTTATTTGTGTTGTTCTTTTGTTTGATCACTTCAAAGCCTGCAACCATGGCGCGGAAATTATTCCACCCTGCTTTAATCACCTGGAGAATATGAACAAGAAAAAATAAAACATATCCCACAGTCAGAATAAAGTGCTCCAACCTGGCGGCCTCATAACCGCCGCAAAGATTGGTGATCCATTGAACCTGCACGGGTTTATAAATGGCGAAGCCGGTAATTGTGGAGCCAAAACCCATAATGATAATCAATGTATAGGTTAAACGTTGTGCGGCATTATACTTAGATTGAAGTGGTGCGGTTTTACGGATACCAAGATCGTGTAACACTACCTGCCAGGATTCTTTAAAAGAATGACGATTGGGAAACAGGTAGCGCCATTCGCCAGATACCACGGTATAAGTAACATACAATATACCGTTGATGATAAACAGCCACATGAATAAAAAATGAAATGCCATGCCTTCCGCTAAACGATAAGGAACATGAAAAAATTTGTAAAACCATTCTGGGAAAAACTTTACAACTAAGGTATTGCCAACGCTTACCTTATAAATATCATTGGCCCAATAAATAAGCATTCCGCTCCAGATCATGATGGTTAAAACAGGAAAATTGATCCAATGCATCCAGCGGGTAGCGATCTTGTGTTTGTAAATAACCTTTATCGCCATAAGCTTGGTTTAAATAGATATCAAATTACGGGAAACTCGCGATATATATCGTTTTCGCCTTTCTCTGCATCATCTCAACAGATATAGATTTGACGAAGGATCTCATGCAATCCTTACAATTTTTTTACCGCAAATCATAAGAAAAAGCGATTACACAAGGAGAATCTCTTTGATATCTCTCATACTGACTATCCTTTGCGGTAAAAAAACTCAATAACTATACACCAAATAACCCCAGGCCTTCAAACTGAAATTTTTACCTGAATGCATAGTCTCTTTTGCCCCGGAGAATATTTCTATTGCCGTACCTGTAAGTAAAGAATTATCGATGGAAAAATTTTGGGCAGTATTGCTGAGATTTAAA